>DASVSK010000740.1:0-9075 GCA_036388135.1 Pyrinomonadaceae bacterium
GAGTGGCCGCCGAGGTCGAAGAAGTTGTCGTTGATGCCGACCTGCCGGATGCCGAGCAGCTCCTGCCAGATGTCGGCCACCTCCTGCTCAAGCTCGTTCTCGGGGGCGACGTAGGCGCTCGCCAGCTCCGGCCGCGCGTGAAGCTCCGACGCCTCGACCCTCTGTTCCGGCTCCGCGGCGGCCGCGTCGGGGGGCTTGACCCAGCGTTCGAGCCGGGCCCGCAGGTCGCCGGTCGAGACCACCACCTGCGACGCCGGCGGCATCGAGAGGATGCGGCCGAAAGCCTCCGCGCCCTCTTGCGGGAGAATCCAAAGCTCCTCGGCCCTCGACCTGCGGGACTGCTCGTCCTCCGCCGCGACGTCCAGGTTCCAGCCGTCCCAATTGACGCTCGTCCAGTCGCCGCGCCCGTCCTGGTTGTGCCTCTGCACCAGCGCGTCGACGAAGATGTTCGACGCCGCGTAGGCCGTGAAGTTCAGCCCGCCGAGGACCGAGGAGAGCGAAGAGAGCACGAGGCAGAAGTCGACCTCCCGGCCCCGCAGGACTTCTTCGAGCACGAGCAGGCCGCGCGACTTGACCCGGAAGTGGCGCTCGCAGTCGGCCGGGGTCATCGCGGCTATCTCCTTGTCCACGTCCGGCCCGTTCAGGGCCGCGCCGTGGATGACGCCGTCGAGCGCCCCGAAACGCCTCTCGGCGTGGTCGAGCGCGGCGCGCATCTGCCCTTCGTCGGAGACGTCGGCGCGCAGCACGAGCACCTCCGCGCCCAGCGCCTCCAGCTCCCGCACGCGCCGGATGCGGTAACTCACCTCGTCGTCATCGCCGTGCGCCGCGAGCCATGCGTCCCAACTGTCACGCTCGGGCAGCCCCTCGCGTCCCGTCAGCACGAGCCGCGCCCGCGCCGCGCCCGCCAGGTGTCCCGCCAGCACCAACGCGACGCCGCTCAGCCCGCCCGTGATGAGATAAACGCCGCGTTCGCGCAGCCGCGTCGAAGACGCTTCGTGCGGCACGGCTTCGACCGGCTCGAAGGTCTGCACCCAGCGGTGACGCCCGCGGTAAGCGGTCGTCATGTCGCCGGCGTCGGCCGTCAGCTCGCCCGCCAACTGCTCTGCCAGCCGCCCGCGCCGGTCGCTCCCAGGCGGCGGCACGCTCACGTCGACGGCGCGACAGTTGATGCCGGGGTGCTCCTGCGGTATCACCCTGCACGCGGCCATGACGGTGGCCTTCTCCGGGCGCAGCACGTCGCCGTCGCCCACCTCCTGCGCGTGATTCGTGACGACGGTGATGCGGTGCTGAGTCTCCTTTGAATTTTCCGCCAGCGCCTGCGTCAAAAAGATGAGGCTGTAGAGCCCAAGCTCCTGCGCGCGCGCGAACCCCGCGTCCCCGGCCGAAGGCTCTTCGCCATCCGTGACGCCCCACAGGTGAACCACGCGCTCGGGCGTCAGGCGCTCGGCGGCCAGCGCGCCGAGCAGCGTTTGATAGTCCTCTTTCCGCCGCGGGTCTATCGTGTAATCGCGCTCGCCGGACTTCGCGAACCGCTCGCCCGCGCGGACGGTGACGACCACGTCGCCACGCGCCGCGAGACGCGCCGCCAGCTCCGCACCGACGCCGCACTCGTCGGCCATGACCAGCCAGCCGAGCCGTGTCTCGTCGCGAACGGCCGCGCCGGGCAAGGGCATGCGCTTCCATGAGGGCAGGTAGAACCATTCGGCGACGGGCTTCTTGCGAAGCGCCGCGCGCCCCGACGCGGTCGCTGCCTCGCGCGTCGCGGGCCGGGGCTCGACGTAGTAGCGCTTGCGCTCGAACGGGTAGGTCGGGAGTGTGACGCGGCGGCGCTGCTCGTCGGCGGTGACGCCCGACCAGTCGACCCGACCGCCGGCCAGCCAGAATTTGCCGAGCGCGTTCAGAAGAGTCTCGACGTCAGTGCGCTGGTCGCGCGGGTGGCGCATGGAGGTCAGAACAACCTGGCCGACGCTCTTCTCCGGGTGCCGCCCGGCGTAGCCGCTCAGCGTGTGCCCCGGCCCGACCTCCAGCAGAATCCGCTCCGACTCCCTCAACAGTTCGCCGAGCCCCGCGTCGAAGCGCACGGTCTGGCGCAGGTGTCGCGCCCAGTAGCGCGGGTCGGTCGCCTCCGCGCCGGTGATCCACGTACCGGTCACGTTGGAGACGAAAGGTGTGCGCGGCGCGCTCAGTTTCACGCCCCTGACCAGTTCCGCGAACTCGCCCAGAATCGGCTCCATCATCCCCGAGTGGAAGGCGTGAGAGGTGTGGAGCGGTTGCGCGTCGAGCCCCCTGCGCCCGAGCGCGTCACGGAATTCGTTGACCGCATCGGCCGCGCCCGCGACCACGCAACTGTTCGGCGCGTTGACCGCCGCCAGCGAGAGCCCCGGCGTGAGGAGCGCGTTGACCTCCCTCTCCGGCAGCGGGACGGCGAGCATCAGACCCGCGGGCAACTGCTGCATCAGTCGCCCGCGCTCGGCCACCAGCGTCAGCGCGTCGTCGGCCGAGAAGACCCCGGCCAGACACGCCGCCACGTACTCGCCCACGCTGTGCCCTATCATCGCCGCCGGCCTCACGCCCCACGACATCCAGAGACGGGCCAGCGCGTACTCGACGACGAAGAGCGCGGGCTGCGTGACGAAGGTCTGCTTCAGCAGCCGCGCCGCCTCTTCCGCGCCCGCGTCGGCCGGGTAGAGCACGTCGCGCAGGTCGAGCCCGAGGCGCGGCCGCAGCAGTTCCGCGTGCCGGTCGACCTGTTCGCGGAACAGCGGCTCGGCCTCGTACAACCCCTGCGACATCCCCACGTGCTGCGCCCCCTGGCCGGGGAACATGAAGACGTTCGGGCGGTGCCTCGGCTCCTGAAAATTGGTCGGGAGTCTCTGCGGGTCGCGCGCGTTGAGCGCCGCGGCCGCGTCCCGCGTGTCGCGGGCGACGAGGACGCGCCGGTGCGCGAACTCCCTCCGGCCGGTCTGCAACGTGTAGGCGACGTCGGCCAGATTCGCCTCGGGGTGGGCACTCAGGTATTCGCCGAGGTTCGCGGTCGCGGCCTCAAGCGCCGTGCCCGTCCGCGCCGACAGGACGAGCAGTTGCGCGGGGCGCGTCCCGCCCGAAGGCGGGTCGGACGGTGACTCTTCGAGGATGACGTGCGCGTTGGTGCCGCCGATGCCGAAGGAGCTGACGCCCGCGCGCCGCGGGGCCCCGTCCGTCTCCCAGCGCGTCAGACGCGCGTTGACGAAGAAGGGGCTCTTCTCGAAATCTATCTTGGGGTTGGGGCGCTCGTAATGCAGGCTCGGCGGTATCTCGCCGTGCTTGAGCGCGAGCACGGTCTTGATGAGGCCGGCGACGCCCGCGCCCGCGTCGAGGTGGCCGACGTTCGACTTGAGCGACCCGATGGCGCAGAAGCCGCGCTTCTGCGTGCCCGCGCGGAAGGCTTGCGTGAGCGCCGCGATTTCGATGGGGTCGCCGAGCGGCGTGGCCGTCCCGTGCGTCTCGACATAGGTGACGGTCTCGGCGTCGACGCCGGCCAGCGCCAGCGCCTCGGAGATCACCTCGGCCTGCCCGTCGACGCTCGGCGCGGTGAAGCCGACCTTGAGCGAGCCGTCGTTGTTGACGGCCGAGCCCTTGATGACGGCGTGGATGGTGTCGCCGTCGGCGCGCGCGTCGACGAGGCGCTTGAGCACGACGAGCCCCGCGCCCTCGCCGCCCACCGTCCCGCGCGCGGCGGCGTCGAAGGCGCGGCAGTGACCGTCGGGCGACATGATGCCCTCCTCCTGGAAGAGGTGGCCCTCCCTGTGCGGGAAGGTGATGGAGCCGCCGCCGGCGAGCGCCATGTCGCTCTCGCCGTTGAGGAGGCTCTGGCAGGCGGCGTGGACGGCGACGAGCGAGGTCGAGCAGGCCGTCTGGACGTTGATGCTCGGCCCCTTCAGGTTGAGTTTGTAGGAGATGGTCGTCGGCACGAACTCGCCGTGGTTCCCGATGTCGACCTGGTAAGCGCCGACCCTCTCGACGAGGTCGGGGCGCGAGGCGAGGTTGGCCTTGAGGTAGCTGCCCGCGCTCACCCCTGCGTAGACGCTGATGCGGCCCGGAAACCTTTCGGGGTCGTAACCGGCGTCCTCGAACGCCTCGACGGCGCACTCCAGCATCACGCGGTGCTGCGGGTCGAGCATCTCGGCCTCGCGCGGGTTGTAGTCGAAGTAGGAGGCGTCGAATAGCTCGACGTCTTCGAGCACGGCCTTGGCCGGGACGTAGTTGGGGTCTGCGAGGTCTTCGGGGCTGGCCCCGTCCGACCGCAGCTCCTCCGGCGTGAAGAAGGTGACGGACTCGACGCCGCCCTTCAGGTTGCGCCAGAACTCTTCGAGGCTCTTCGCGCCGGGGAAGCGCCCGGCCATGCCGATAATCGCCACCTCCGAAGCCTCGTGCTCGTCGCCGAGCCCAGCCTCCTCCGCCTCGCGCACGTCTGACGGATGTCGCTCACTCATCGGTCGCCCCCTTCTGCTGCCGCCTGACCTGCTGCCGCTGCCGCAGATGTCTCTGCCTGTCCAACGCCTCACGCCGCGTCTGCGCCGTGTTCCTGGCCGGCGCGGCCGGTTCCGCCGCCGCGACCTCGCGGCTCAGGTGTTCGGCCAGCGCGCTGACGGTCGGGTACTTGAACATCTCGACGATGGAGACCTCGGCCTGCAAGACTTCGCGCAGCCTGCTGTGCACCTGCACGAGCAGCAGCGAGTGGCCGCCGAGGTTGAAGAAGTTGTCGTGGACGCCGACCGTCTCGACCTTGAGCGCCTCCTGCCAGACGCCCGCGATGACGCGCTCTATCTCGGAGCGCGGCGCGACGTAAGCCTCCTCCAACTCCGGCCGCGCGCCGTCCGTCTCGGGCAGCCGCCGCCGGTCGACCTTGCCGTTAGGCGTCAGCGGCAGCGCTTCGAGCGTGACGAAGGCCGAAGGGATCATGTACTCGGGCAGGGTCTCCTTGAGGTGCCGCCGCAGCTCGCCCGCCGTCGCCGCGCCCGCCTCGCTTTCGACCACGTAGGCGACGAGGCGGTTGCCGCCGCCGCCGTCCGGGCGCGCCACGACGGCCGCCTCGCGCACCCCCTCGTGCCGGCTGAGCACGGCCTCTATCTCGCCCAGCTCGATGCGGAACCCGCGGACTTTGACCTGCTCGTCGACGCGGCCCAGAAACTCGACGTTGCCGTCGGGCAGGTAGCGCGCCAGGTCGCCCGTGCGGTACATGCGCTCGCCGCCCGCGGCGGCGTAAGGGTTCGGCGTGAAGCCTTCGGCGGTCTGCGCGGGACGCCCGTGGTAGCCGCGCGCAAGCCCCACCCCGCCGATGCACAGCTCGCCGGCCACCCCGACCGGAACCGGCCGCTGCGTCGGGTCGAGCACGTAGATGGTGGCGTTCATCACGGGCCGCCCGATGGGGACTGCGCCCGCCCCCTGCCGCTGCTCGCCCCTCTGCGGCTCGTAGTTGCTCGCCGTGATGGTCGTCTCCGACGGCCCGTAGGCGTTGTTCCAGGCCAACTGGTGGCCGACGGCGCTCTGCCATTTCGCCAGCGACTCGGGCAGCGTCTTCTCGTTGCCCACGATGACGCGGCGCAACTGCGCGGGCACCCGGCACCCGCGCTCGGAGACGGCCGTCGCCCACTCGGCCCAGAAGGACGCGGGCAGGTTGACGAGCGTCACCCCCTCGTCTTCGAGAAACTGCACGAACTGCTCGGGCGTGGTGACCGAGGGCTCGGGGCGCATCACCAGCCGCGCCCCGCTCAGCCACGCGGCGAAGAACTCCTCCGCCGCCACGTCGAAGCTCAGCGAGGCGAACTGGAGTATGCGGTCGCGCTCGGTCACGCCGTGGTGCGCGATGAAGGCGTGGATGGCGTTGACGAGCGAGCGGTGCTGGATGAGGATGCCCTTCGGCCGCCCCGTCGTCCCAGACGTGTAGACGAGGTAGGCGAGGTTCTCCGGGGCGTTGACGGGCGGCGGGTTCTCTTCGCTCTCGGCGGCGACGCGCGGCCACTCTTCGTCGAGCAGCACGACCCTCGCGGAGTGCCCGGGCAGCCCTTCGGCGAGTCGCCGCGTGGAGACGAGGGTCGTGACCCCCGCGTCCTCCATCATCTGCCGCAGGCGCTCGGGCGGGTACAGCGGGTCGAAGGCGACGTAAGCGCCGCCCGCCTTGAGCACGCCCAGGAGCGCGACCGCCATCCCCGCGGAGCGTTCGAGCAGGAGGCCGACGCGGGCCTCCGGCATGACGCCCGCGCGCCGCAGGTAGTGTGCGAGCCGGTTGGCGCGGCGGTTCAAGTCCGAGTAGGTGACCTGCTCGCCGCCGAGCGCGACCGCGACGTGGCCGGCGCGCCTCTCGGCCTGCTCTTCGAAGAGTTCGTGGACGCACCTGTCGCGCGGGTAGTCGCGCGCCGTGTCGTTCCAGGTGACGAGCAGTTGCTCGCGCTCGCGCTCCGTCAGCAACGGCAGCACCGCCAGGGGGCGGTGCGGGTCGGCCGCGACCTCCTCCAGCAGCCGGAGGTAGTGCCCGAGCATGCGCTCCGCCGTCTCGCGGTCGAAGAGGTCTGTGTTGAATTCGAGCGAGCAGACGATGGCGTCGTCGCGCTCCATCAGGTCGATGGTCAGGTCGAACTGCGCCGTCTTCGTCTCGTCGTCCGTGAGCCGCATCAGGACGTCGCCCAACTGCCTCGACGGCAGCGGCGCGTTCTGCAAAGAGAACATGACCTGGAAGAGCGGCGTGCGGCTGGTGTCGCGCTCGGGCTGCAACTCCTCGACCAGCTTCTCGAACGGCACGTCCTGGTGCGCGAAGGCCCCGAGCGCCACTTCGCGCACGCGGCCGAGTAGCTGCGCGAAGGTGAGGTCGGGCGCGAGGCGCGTGCGCAGGACGAGGGTGTTGACGAAGAAGCCGATGAGATTCTCGACCTCCACGCGGTTGCGGTTGGCGATGGGCGTGCCGACGACGACGTCCTCCTGCCCGGTGTAGCGGTAGAGGAGGGTCTTGAAGGCCGCGAGCAGCGTCATGTATAGCGTCACGCCCTGCCCGCGGCCCAGCTCCTTCAGCCCGCGGGTCAGCTCCGGCCCTATCTCGCGCTCGATCATCGCGCCGCGGTAGGACTGCACGGGCGGGCGCGGCCGGTCGGTCGGCATGACGAGCGCGGGCGGCGCACCGCCGAGGGCCTCGCGCCAGTAGGCGAGCTGCTGCTCGAGCTGTCCGCCGCCGAGCCATTCGCGCTGCCACACGGCGAAGTCCCTGTACTGGATGGCGAGCGGCGGCAGCGACGCCGCTCGCCCCGCGGCGTACGCTTCGTAGAGCGCGGCCATCTCGGTAATCATGACGCCGATAGACCACCCGTCCGAGATGATGTGGTGCATCGTCAACAGCAGTTGGTGCTCGTCCTCGCCGAGTCGGAGCAGGCTGGCGCGGACGAGCGGGCACCGCGACAGATCGAAGGGGCGCTGCACCTCCGTCTTGTGGCGCTTGACCTCAAGCAGCCGCTCGTCTTCGGGCAGGCCGCTCAGGTCGTGGACGGGCATGGCGAGCGTCACGTCCGGCGTTATCACCTGCGCGGGCTGGCCCTCGACGGCCGCGAAGCTCGTCCGCAGGGCCTCGTGCCGCCGCACTATCTCGTTGAGGGTCTGTTCGAGCGCCCACGCGTCGAGCCGCCCCGTCAGTTGGAAGTTGGCCGCGATGATGTAGGGGCTGTTGGGCTCCATGACGTTGAGGAACCAGAGCCGCTGCTGCGCGAAGGAGAGGGGGAAGGGGCCGGACTCCCTGCGCCGGGTGATGACTTCGCGCGGGTCCGCGGCGTCCGAGCCCCGCCTGAGCTGCATGGCGAGCGCCGCGCGCTCCTCGGCCGAAAGCCCCGAAGTGTTCTTCGATACTTCGCTCATGTTCGCTTGCACCTTTAAGCCTTCCCGGCCGACGAACGGGTCGGGGATGAATCTCTCCGCCGTCAGCCCGGGTTGATTGACGTAGCCGCGAGCCAGCCCCGCGCCGGCCACGTACAACTCGCCCGGCACGCCGACCGGCACGGGACGCAGTTTCTCGTCGAGGATGTAGACCCGCGTGTTGGCGATGGGGTGGCCGATGGGCGGCTGCGCGTCGGCGTGCGGCGCGCGCCCGACCGCGGCCGACGTGCTCACCACCGTGTTCTCCGTCGGCCCGTACAGGTTGACCAGCCGGAACGGCAGCTCGCACGCCGGGTGGCGGTGTAACTTGTCGCCGCCCGCGAACAGGTAACGCAGCGCGTGGTCGTGCGGACGGTCGTGCGCCTCGGCGGAGGCAGCGGCGGTCTCGGCCAGCGGCAGCAGCGATTCGGCCAGCGCCGTCGGGAGGAAGCAGTGCGTGATGCGGTTGCTCCCGAGCCACTCCCAGAGCCGCGCCGGGGAGAGGACGGTCTCCTCGTCCGCTATGTAGACCGACGCGCCGGCCGTCAGGTACGGCCACACCTCCCACACCGAGGCGTCGAAGGACGGGCCGGCGACCTGCGAGGCGCGCGCGTCGGCGTCGAGCCCGTAGCTCTCGCGCTGCCACGCGGCGAGGTTGACCAGCCCCGCGTGCGGCACGGCGACGCCCTTCGGCCGACCCGTGGAGCCCGACGTGTAGATGACGTAGGCGGGGTTGTCGGGCCGCGCCGCGCGCGCCGGTTTCCCGTCGCCCTCGCCCGCGTCCCACTCGGCTTCGGCATCGAGGCAGATGACCTGCGCGCGGCCGCGCGGCAGGGCGTCGAGCAGCCGACGTTCGGTCAAAAGCACCGGCGCGCCCGTCTCTTCGAGCATGAAGGCGAGGCGCTCCCGCGGGTAACGCGGGTCGAGCGGCACGTAAGCCCCGCCCGCCTTGAAGACGCCGAGCGCGCCCACGACCATCCGCGGCGAGCGTTCGACGCAGACCGCGACCGGCGTCTCGGGGCCGACCCCCGCCGCGCGCAGCCGTCCCGCCAGCCGGTCGGCGCGCGTGTTCAACTCCGCGTAAGTCAGCCGCTCGTCGCCCGAGGCCACCGCGCACGCGTCGGGCGTCAGCCCGGCCTGCCGCTCGAACAGCTCGTGGATGCACGCCCCGCGCGGATACCCGGCCTCCGTGCGGTTCCACTC
>DASVSK010000741.1:0-1511 GCA_036388135.1 Pyrinomonadaceae bacterium
CCTCCCAGCGCGCGGCGTCCTTGCCCTCGCAGTCGCGCCACTCGCCCGCGGGCGTGACCAACGCATAAGGGGTGAGTCCGTCCGGCACCTCGGACGCCGGACGGATGTTGTCCTCGTCCCTCAGCACGTCCATGCCGTACCTGCGCTGAAACTCCGCGGGCGTCAGGTTGTACATCGGCTCCGCGCCGAAGAGCTGCCCGTCGAACCGGCCGCCGACGACACAGCCGTCGAACTTCGCCGACCGGTCACCGGCATCGCCCGCCCCGTCCGCGGCGAAGTATGGCGCGAGCAGCTCGTGCGCCCTCCGCACGGCGTCGGCCTCTCCGGGGCCGACGAGCACGAAAGTCAAAAAGTGGCTCACGCCCTTTGCTCCCTCACGCCGCCCGTCAGGCGCGTCGCCCGCGGCGGCCGTCTCCCTCCGGCTTTTCGGGGAGGGCGCGTCCCCCCACTTGAGCGCGCAGCCCACGGTCGGGTCAACCGCATCGACGCGGATGATGCTCTTACGGGCCGGGGAATTCAACAACTTTATGCGAGTAAAAGGGCGCGCGGGCGCGTGCGCGGGGGCCGAAATTTTTTTGAGCAACGCGGCGCGGCACTCGGGGCATCCGAAGGTACAGCATAGCAGCTACCCATTAGGCCGCGGGGGGAACGCGGCCGGGGGTAAGTTGGACGGTTCTCCTGTGGTTCCCGCCCGGCGTTGGACGAAGCGCCGGGCGGTTTTTTTTTGCGCGGCGCGGCGTCGAGCTTCCGCCGAGTCAATGCCCGTCGTGTTTTGGCGGCCTGACACTCACGAGGCCGCCGGGGCGATTTAGCATCGCCCCGGCGGCCTCCGGCTCGTAAGGTTAGCTTTTGAACGCGGGGCGGCTCACCAGTTGATGATGCAGCCGTCCTGCGCCGACGCAACCTGACTCAGCTCGGCGGGGTCGAACTTCCACTGGACGATGCAGCCCGCGTCGGCCGACTTGCTGAGGGACTGCACCTCGGCGGCCGACTTGCCCGCCCACTCGATGATGCAGCCGCCCTGTGCGCCGCCTCCGCCTCCGCCTCCGCCCGCGCCCGCGCGCAGCCCCGCGCCTGCCTCCGACGCAGAGGCCCACTGGACGATGCAACCGCCCTCGGCCTGGCCGGAGCCCTGTGCGCCGCCGCCGCGAGAAGCCTGCGAGCCGCCGCCTCCGCCGGAAGCCTGCGCGCCGCCTCCGGCGTCCGCGATCCACTCGATGATACAGCCATCAGCCGCGACGTTGAGCTGCGCGACCTGCTCCTTGGCGTCGGCCGACCAGTTGATGATACAACCCATCTGACTGCTCCTTTCTGATGTTTCTCCGACTCTGAGGGCCGCCCGACGGGGCGGCCCGCCTGTCAAAGTCCCCGGACAAATTACTGGTCGCAGACCGCCTGCTTGACGGCCTCGGCCTGCGCGCCGGAGACGTGTTCGAGGAAGGCTTCGGCGACGCTGGCGCGGAAACGCTTGCCGAAGGCGTCGCAGAAGTTGCCGAAGAAGAGCCCGTGGC
>DASVSK010000742.1:0-8159 GCA_036388135.1 Pyrinomonadaceae bacterium
CGCGTCACCATCCGGCGTAAAAAACAGGACTGAAGACTAAAAGCGCCGAGGACTAAAAGCGCCGAAGACCGAGGGGCGGGTGGAAAGAGGGCACTCGCCTTTCCACCCGCCCCTCGGTCTTCGGCGCTCAATCTTTCTTAACTCACCAGGGCAGGCCGCCGACCTCGATGCGCCCGGCGGGCCACTCCCGCCCGCCGCAGGGCAGCACCATGACGCGGTAGGGCCAGACGACGTCGGCGGAGGGCTGTTCTACCTCGACCTCCTCTTCGACGAGCCGCCAGCCCTGGCGCGCGTAGAAGGGCGCGAGGCGCGGCAGGCAGAAGAGCATCCCGAACTCGACGCCCAGCTCGGCGCACATGAAGGCGGCGGCCTCGCGCATGGCGGCGTGGACGTGGCGGCGTCCCTGCGCCTCGGGGACGGTGACGACGCCGCCGACGCCGCCGACCGTGACCTCGCGCCCGCCCGCCCTGACCGTCGTCTTGACGAGGCCGACGTGGCTGACGGCGCGCCCGCCCTCCTCGGTGATGAAGTGGAGCTGCTTAGGCCGCCAGCGGAAGTCCGCGTCCTCCATCCCGAAGATGTCTTTGCCCCAGCAGAAGAGCGACTGCCACTCCTCTTCCGTCAGCGTCTCGGCGAACCTGATCTCGGCGCTCAACTCGTTCGGCCCTCCCGCCAAAATGCCGATTGCCCGCGCGGGCGAAAGGCAATATAGTGTCCCGCAAACGTCCTAGTCGGGGACTGCCGTTTTAAAGCTTTCCCAGCCAGAACACAAGAAGAATCTTCGAGGAGCCTTGCACATGATGAGGGTACGTCTTCTCGCGCCGCGACTCGCGCACGCGGCCTCTCTGCTCGCCGCCTTTCTCCTGCTCGCGGCCGCCGCGCCGCCCGCCGCGAGCGCGCGGCAGGCCGGGGGGCAGGCGTCGCAGGGTCAGTCGGCCGACGCGACGACGCGCAGGCCGTTCGCGCCGCTCGCCTACAGGCAGATCGGGCCTTTCCGCGGCGGCCGCTCGGCGGCGGTCGCGGGCGTGCCCTCGCAGCCCTTCGTCTACTACTTCGGCGCGACGGGCGGCGGCGTGTGGAAGACGACCGACGGCGGGGCGACGTGGGAGCCGCTGGGCGACCAGACTTTTAAGACCGGCTCGGTCGGGGCCGTCGCCGTCGCCGAGTCAGACCCGAACGTCGTCTACGTCGGGATGGGCGAGCAGACCCTGCGCGGCAACGTCTCGCACGGCGACGGGATGTACAAGTCGACCGACGCGGGGAAGACCTGGAAGAAGCTTCCGGGGCTCGACGACACGCGCCACATCTCGCGCGTGAGAGTCCACCCGCGCAACCCGGATTTGGTCTACGTCGCGGCCATCGGCCACGCCTTCGGCCCCAACGAGCAGCGCGGCGTCTTCCGCTCGAAGGACGGCGGCAAGACCTGGGAGAAGATTCTTTACCGCGGCCCGCAGGCCGGCGCGATTGACCTGACCTTCGACCCGACGAACGCCACCGTCCTTTACGCCGCGCTCTGGCAGGTCATCCGCCGCCCGTGGGCTTTCGAGAGCGGCGGCCCCGCCAGCGGCCTCTTCAAGTCGACCGACGGCGGCGACACGTGGGCGGAGATGACGCGCAACGCGGGGCTGCCGCGCGGGACGGTCGGCAAGATAGGCGTGACGGCCTCGGCCGCCAGCCCGGAGCGCGTGTGGGCCATCGTCGAGGCGGAGGACGGCGGCGTCTTCCGTTCCGACAACGGCGGCGCGACGTGGACGAAGGTCAACGACTCGCGCTCCCTGCGCCAGCGCGCCTGGTACTACTCGCGCATCTACGCCGACCCGCTCAACCCCGAGACGGTCTACGTGCTCAACGTCGGCTTCCACAAGTCTTCGGACGGCGGCCGCACCTTCACGCAGGTCCCCACGCCGCACAGCGACAACCACGACCTCTGGATAGCGCCCAACGACTCGAACCGCATGGTCGAGGCCAACGACGGCGGCGCGAACGTCTCTCTGAACGGCGGGCGCACGTGGACGGAGCAGGATCAGCCGACGGCGCAGTTCTACCGCGTCGCGCTGGACAACGACTTCCCCTACAACGTCTACGGCGCGCAGCAGGACAACTCGACGGTCGGCATCCGCAGCCGCACTGAGGACTTCGGCATCGGCGAGGACGCGTGGCACGACGTGGGCGGCGGCGAGTCGGGCTGGATAGCGCCGAGCCCGAAGGACTCCAACGTCGTCTTCGCGGGCTCCTACGGCGGCTACCTCACGCGCTACGACCACCGGACGAAGCAGCTCCGCTCCATCAACGTCTGGCCCGACAACCCGATGGGCTGGGGCGCGGAGGGGATGAAGTACCGCTTCCAGTGGAACTACCCCATCCTGTTCTCGCCGCACGACCCGAACACGCTCTACGCCGCGGGCGACCACCTCTTCCGCTCGACCAACGAGGGGCAGTCGTGGGAGAGGATGAGCCCCGACCTCACGCGCAACGACAAGTCGAAGCAGGGGCCGACGGGCGGGCCCATCACGAAGGACAACACCAGCGTCGAGTACTACGACACCATCTTCACCGTCGCCGAGTCGCCGGTCGAGCGCGGCGTCATCTGGGCGGGCTCGGACGACGGCCTCGTCCACGTCACGCGCGACAACGGCAAGACGTGGTCGAACGTGACGCCGAAGGGGATGCCGGAGTGGATTCAGGTCAACTCCGTCGACGCCTCGCCGCACGAGGCCGGCGCGGCCTACGTCGCCGCGACCATGTACAAGTCCGACGACTTCAAGCCCTACCTCTACAGGACGGCCGACTACGGCCGGACGTGGCGGAAGATAGACGCGGGGATTCCCGACGGCTCGTTCACGCGCGTCGTGCGCGAAGACCCGGCGCGGCGCGGGCTGCTCTACGCGGGCACCGAGACCGGCATGTTCGTCTCCTTCGACGACGGCGAGCGCTGGCAACCCTTCCAGCTCAACCTGCCCCACGTGCCCATCACCGACCTCGTCGTCCACCGGCGCGAGAAGGATTTGGTCGTCGCCACGCAGGGGCGAGGCTTCTGGATTCTCGACGACCTCGCGGCGCTCCAGCAGTTGAGCGACGCGCAGCGCGCGGGCGCGGGCGAGACGGCGCTGCTCAGGCCCGAGGACGCGCACCGCATGCAGGGCGGCGGCGGGCCGCTCCCGCCGACGGCGACTCTCGGCGCGAACCCGGCCAACGGCGTCGTCGTCTACTACTATTTGAAGTCGAGACCCGCCGGCGAAGTGGCGCTCGAATTTGTTGACCCGGCGGGCAAGTCCGTCCGCAAGTTCACGGCGCGCGCCCCGGCACGGCCGCGGCCCGCGCCCTCGGGCGTCGCGGCCGGCCAGCCCGGCACTTCGACCGCGCCCGGCTCGGCGCAGGTGCAGACGCCGCCCGAGCAGCCGGCCGCGCCCTCGGGCGAAGAGTCGACCGAGTTCGTGGGGCGTCGCGGCGGCGGCGCGACGCGCGTCATGACCGAGGCGGGACTGAACCGCTTCGTCTGGGACATGCGTTACGAGGAGGCCGCGCGCTTCCCCGGCTTGATTCTCTGGGGCGGCGACACGCGCGGGCCGCGCGCCGTGCCCGGCGTCTATCAGGTCAGGCTCACCGCCGACGGGAAGACGCACACGCAGACCTTCGAGATAAAGAAAGACCCGCGGCTCCAGACGACCGCGGAGGAGTTCGCCAAGCAGTTCGCGCTGCTCTCGAAGATACGCGACAAGCTGACCGAGACGCACAACGCCGTCACGCAGATACGCGAGGTGCGCCGCCAGCTCGACGACCTGCTCAAGCGCGTCGGCGACCAGCCGGGCGCAAAGGCCGTACTGGCGGCGGGCGCGGCGCTCAACAGGAAGTTGCAGGCCGTCGAGGAGGAGCTGTACCAGACGAAGAACCAGAGCAGCCAGGACCCTCTGAACTACCCCATCCGGCTCAACAACAAGCTGGCCGCGCTCGGCGGCATCGTCGCCAGCGCCGACGCGCAGCCGACCGAGCAGTCCTACGCGCTCTACGACGAGCTGGCGGCGAGAATCGACGCGCAGCTCCGCCAACTCAACCAGGTGATGTCGGACGACCTGCGGAGCTTCAACGCGCTCGTCCGCTCGTCCGACATCCCGGCCGTCATCGTCAAGCCCACGACGCCCGCGCCCGGCGCGCAGGCGGGGGCGTCGGGCGGCGGGCCGGAAGAGGAGAACTGAGCGCGCCCGCCCGGCCCGCGGCGTGAAGGAAACGCAAGGCCCGTCATGGAGCGTTTCCGGGTTGGAAAGCTTTTCGGGTCGGAAAAACTTCGGCGGGGTGTTTGTCCCTCCTGCCGCCGCCGACGTCGTCGCGCGGGCGGGCACGAGTGAGCGCGTCCGGTTCGAGGTCGAGTGGCGGCGGCTAGAAGATGACGACCATCGCGCCATGGGGGACGCGGTCGTAGAAGTCGGAGACGTCGGAGAGGTGGAGGACGACGCAGCCCCAGGAGAGGTGGCGGGGGCCGTCGTCGGGCCATTCGCGCGCCCAGCCGTGGAAGCCGATGCCGCCGCCGAGGGGCGTCTTCTCAAGCGTCGGGGCGCGCTTCTCCCAGGCGGCGCTGATGGCGGCCTCCTGCGCGGGCGTGATGAGGCGGGCGGCGCGGCCGCGCGCGGCGTCGAAGCCGTCGGCCGGGGCGAAGTCCGCGCGCATGTACCCGTCGAAGCCCGGCTCACACGCCGGCGGCGGCCGGGAACTTAACAATTTTTTCCCGGGGCGCGTGGACGCGCGGCGGGTTTTGCGTCGGCGGCCGAGTAGTTGTTAAATACGCGGAGCAGAAACTCAGTCAGAGAACTGTTCGCGGGATGAGTCGGGGCGGCGCACGCGGGGCCGACCCGGCTTCTTCGAGGGGTGAATTATGAGGAGATCATCGGGCGCGTTTGTCATCGTTCTCGCCTTCGGCCTCGCGCTGGCGGGCTGCCGCCGCGGCGCGGAGGAGCCGGACTTCAAGCTGCCGCGGGCGTCCGAGCCCTCGGGCGCGCCGCCCGCGGGGCCGGTCGACCACAACTCTTACGCCGAGGTGGTGGCGCGCGTCTCGCCCGCCGTCGTCACCATCCGCGCGGTGCGGATGGGGCGCGCGCCGCGCCAGCACCCGTTCCTCGACGACGAGACGTTGCGGGACTTCTTCGGCCGCGGCGGCGGGCAGCAGCGGCAGCAGCAGCCCCCCCAGCCGCGCGAGACGCCGCAGCGCGCGCTCGGCTCGGGCGTCGTCATCAGCCCCGACGGCTACATCGTCACCAACCACCACGTGGTCGACGGCGCGGAGCAGATCACGGTCGAGTTTACAGACCGCCGCAGCTTCCCCGCCAAGCTCGTCGGCAACGACCCGCCGAGCGACCTCGCCGTCCTCAAGGTCGACGCGAAAGACCTGCCGGTGCTCACGCTCGGCGACTCCGACCGCGTGAGGGTCGGCGACGTGGTGCTGGCCGTCGGCAACCCTTTGGGCGTCGGGCAGACGGTGACCGCCGGCATCATCTCGGCCAAGGGGCGGCGCACGGGGCTCTCCGACGGGAGCTTCGAGGACTTCCTCCAGACCGACGCGCCGATTAACCAGGGCAACTCGGGCGGCGCGCTCGTCAACACCTCGGGCGAGCTGGTCGGCATCAACTCGCAAATCTTCTCGCCGACCGGCGGCAACATCGGCATCGGCTTCGCCATCCCGTCGAACATGACGCGCAGCGTCACCGAACAGCTCATCAGCAAGGGGCGCGTGCGGCGCGGCCAGCTCGGCGTCTTCGTCCAGCAGGTGACCGAGGACATCGCGCAGAGCCTGGGGCTGAAGGAGGCCAAGGGCGTCATCGTCGGCTCGGTGCAGAGGGGGAGCGCGGCCGAGCGCGCGGGGCTGAGGCAGGGCGACGTCATCACGGGCTTTAACGGCGCGGCGGTCAACGACGCCAACGAGCTGCGCAACCTCGTCGCCGCGACGCAGCCCGGGGCCGACGCCACGGTCGACATCCTGCGCGACGGCCGCGAGCAGCAGGTCAAGGTCACGCTCGGCGAGCTGGCGGCGTCGGCCGAGCCGGGGCGCGAAGACGACGGCGGCGGCGGTGGCGGCGAGCAGAGCGACGGCGGCAAGCTGGGCGTGACGGTCGCGCCGCTCACGCCGGAGCTGGCCGCGCGGCTGCGTCTGCCCGAGGACAGGCAGGGGCTCGTCGTGACGGGCGTCGAGCCGGGGGGGCCGGCGGCCGAGGCCGGCGTCCAGCAGGGCGACCTGATAGAGCAGGCGAACCGCCAGCCCGTCCGCTCAATCGAAGAGCTGCGCGCGGCCATCCAGGGCGCGGGCGAACGCCCCCTGCTCCTGCTCGTCACGCGCGGCGACGGCACGGTCTTCGTCACCGTCCGGCCGCGGAAGTGAGGGGAAGTAGACAGTAGACAGTAGTCAGTAGTCAGTAGGCTCCGCTTGATGGGCGCTGACGCCGGCACTTGGGCGATTCGACATAACGAATGCTTTTCTACTGACTACTGACTACTGTCTACTGTCTACTGTCTACCGTATTTCAAAGGGGGTTAAGAAGATGGAAGTAACGACTGACCCGGTCTGTGGGATGGGGCTGAACCCGGAGGACGTCGGGGAGCAGTCCGAGTACGAGGGGCGCACGTACCACTTTTGCAGCGCGCAGTGCCGGAACAAGTTCGACGAGGAGCCCGCGCGGTACGCGGGGCCGGGCGGCGACGTGCGCCGCGCCGACGTGTCGGCTTAGAGGGGGCGCGGGCGTGCATCTGGTCGAGATACTGCTGCCGCTCTACGACAACGAGGGGCGGCGCTTCGGCGCGGGCGAGTTCGACCGCGTGAGCGACGAGCTGGTGGCGCGCTTCGGCGGCGTCACCGCCTTCCGCCGCACGCCCGCCGAGGGTGTGTGGCGCGAGGGCGGCGAGGAGAGCCGCGACCGCGTCGTCGTCGTCCAGGTGATGGCCGACGAGTTAGACCGCGCCTGGTGGCGCGGGTACAGGGAAGAGCTGGAGCGGCGCTTCCGCCAGGAGAAGATGGTCGTCCGCGCCACCGAGTTCGAGGAGCTTTAAACGGTGGCGCGGGCGGGTCGGCCTCGCGGTGCTGTTATTCGGATGTTAAGCTCGCGCCCATGTCGCCCAGAACAGGCCCGCGCCTGCGCGCGCCGGGTAGGTTGACGGAAGAGACGCTGCCGCGCTGCGTCGCCGCCCTGTCGAAAGTTGACCCCGACCTCGCGCGGGTCGCGCGCGCGTACGGCACGCCGCAGATGTGGGAGCGCGAGGAGGGTTTCGCCACTCTCGTCCTCACCATCCTCGAACAGCAGGTCTCGCTCGCCTCGGCCGCCGCCGCCTTCGCGCGGCTGCTCGCGGCCGCCTCGCCGCTCACGCCGGAGGCGTTTCTCGCCCTCGACGACGCGCGTCTCCGCGGCTTCGGCTTCAGCCGCCAGAAGGCGCTCTACTGCCGCCTCGCCGCGCGCGCCGTCGTCGGGGGCGAGCTGGACTTCGACGCGCTCGCCGCCGCGGACGACGACGCGGTGCGCGCCGCGCTCGTCAGGCTTAAGGGCGTCGGCCCCTGGACGGCGGAGATTTACCTCCTGCGCTCGTTGAATCGTCCAGACGCGTGGCCCTCAGGCGACCTCGCGCTCCAAATCGCCGCGCAGGAGGTCAAGCGCCTGCCCGCGCGCCCCACGCCCGCCGAGCTGGACGCGCTCGCAGAGGCGTGGCGGCCCCTGCGCGCCGTCGCCGCGCGCCTGCTCTGGAGCCATTACCTCAACCGCCCCCGCGGCGCGTCGACCCGCAAGACGCTTGAGGCGGAAGCCGTGCGTGCGGTCGCGCCGCGGAAGCCGGACTTGAAATCACGCGCGGGATAAAGATAATTGGCGTCACACCTTTGTCCCGAGCCGGACGGCCGCCGCCGCCGGGCCTTAGGGCGCGCAGTCCACTCTCGCCCGACCCCTTTGCAAACGAAGAAGAGCGCCCGCGCCGAACTGTAGCGCACGCTCCACGGTTCGCGTCCACTTTCGCCAGGAGGTTCACACACACGCCCATGCGAGCACACCCGCACGCACGCCCCGAGTCCCGGAGACGGTCCCTCTTCTTCACGCTCGCGCTGCTCGCCTGCGCGCTCTTCGCGCACGCGGGCCCCGCCGCCGCGCGGCAGACGGCGCAGGGCGCGACGCCGCCCGTGCAGTCGCGCGCGCCCC
>DASVSK010000743.1:0-3614 GCA_036388135.1 Pyrinomonadaceae bacterium
GGCGGACGCGGCGGGCGTGGGCGCGGGGGCGGCGGGCGTGGGGCTCGCGGCCGGAGTCTTCGCGGCGGCGTCGCGCGCCTCGCGCTTCTTCGGCGTCCGGCCGGTCTGCTCGGCGACGGCCGCGGCGGCTGCGTCCGTCGCGGTCGCGCCGGCGGCCGCGGGCGTCGGCGCGGGGAGCGGGCCGAAGTGCTCCCTGACGTAGAAGCGCGAGCCGAGCAGCCCCTGCTCTTCTCCGCTCCAGAGCGCGATGCGGACGGTGCGCCGCGGCTGTAGGCCGAGCGCCTTGATGATGCGCACCGCCTCCATCATCACCGCCACGCCCGCCGCGTTGTCGGTCGCGCCGGTCGCCGTGTGCCACGAGTCGAGGTGCGCGCCGAGCATGACGACCTCGTCCTTCAAGTCCGTGCCGGGAATCTCCGCCACGGTGTTGTAGCTCATCGGGTCTGAGTCGTCGAACTCGACCTGTAGGTTGACGCTCAGGCGCACCCGCTCGCCCTGCCGGAGCATGCGCGCGAGGCGGTTGTAGTGGTCGTTCGAGAGAGCTATCTGCGGGATGAGCTTGGGCGCGTCCGCCTGCCAGGGGCTCTTGCGCTTGTCGGGCGGCGTGTCGAAGGCTTGCGGGACGGAGGCCGACTGGACGAACTGGAGCATGCCGCCGTCGCCCGCCGGGCTCGACCCCACGAGCAGCGCGACGCCCTCCTCGTAGTAGAACTGCGTCCGCCGGTCGTTGAAGCGCGCGGCGGTGAGCTGCTCGGCCGTGGGCAGCGGCCGCGGCGGCCGGCGCGGCAGTAGCGCGGGGTCGGGCGCGTCGGAGAGTTCGAGCAACTGCTTCTCGCTGAGCCGCGTCGCGGGCGGCTCGAACCGGGGCTTCAGCTCGCGCTCCGCGCCGGCGAGGACGATCTTGCCGCGGAGCTGCCCCTTGTACTTCTGCAACTCCTCCTCCGTCTTCGCCTCGACGACGACGAGGTCGGCCGTGAGCGGAGCGTCGAGCCCCGGCGACCACGCCCGCGGGTAGGCGAGGAGCGGGAACGCCTGCGGCTCGACTGCCTCGGCCGAGAAGCGCTTGAGCGTCCACCCGCGTCCGAAAGGCCCCCACGGTTCGAGCCTCGCGTTCGAGAGCCCCCACGCGGCGAGCCGGTCGCGCGTCCACTCGTTGGCGCGCCTGAGCGCGGGCGAGCCCGTGAGGCGCGGGCCGATGCGCTCGGTCAGGTGCGCGAGCGTCCGCATCACCTCGGAGCGCTTGATCCCCTCGTCCTTGATGCGCTCGACGACGTCGGGCGTGGGCGTCGGCTGCGGCTGCGCCGGCGTCTGCGCGGTCGGCGTCGGCATCGCGGCGGGCGTCGCCGGCTGCTGCGCGCAGAGCGGCGCGGCGTTCGGCGCGAGCAGCGAGAAGAGGAGCAGCGCGGCTGCCGCGTGGCGTCTCGTCATGTGGGCGAAGTTCTCCTACAGAAATTGAATGTCCGTCCGACGTGTTGTTTAAGGCTCGTCCGAAGGAGTGTGAGTATACCGCGCGCGGGCGAAAAAAGTTTCGCGGACAGGAGGCCGCGGGTGTGAGCGGGGGTTTCGGGTCGCGAGGGAATCATTCACATGGATGGACAGGATTGACAGGATGAGAATTGAAGATTTGATATCTGTAACTCCCTACCCTGTCAACCCTGTCCATCCGTGTGAATTTCTTTCTTTCACCTCCCCGGCGCGGGCTTGCGCGGGAGGCGCTCGGCGAGCATGGCTGTCTGGTAGACGAAGGCGGCCATGACGGCGGCGGCCTGCTTCATGTCGTCGGCCTGGATGCGCTCGTAGGTGTCCTGCGTCGAGTGGTGCGTGCGCGTGTTGTACTCGACCGAGTCCTGTATGAACTGGAAGCCGGGCAGGCCGATGGCGTCGAACGGGACGTGGTCGGTGCTGCCCGTGTTGGAGAGCGTCAGGGTCTGCGCGCCGAGGTCGGAGAAGGGCGCGAGCCAGCGCCGGAAGTGCGGGCGCACCGCGTCGTTGCCCTGCATGTAGACGCCGCGGATGCGCCCCGTCCCGTTGTCGAGGTTGTAGTAGGCGGAGAACTTCTCGTACCCGGGTTTCGTCACCAGACGCCCGCGCGGCGGGGCGGGCGTCGGCTGCGCCGTGGGCTGCTTGTCGGCCTCGGGGGGCGGGGTCGGCTGCGGCGTGGGCTGCGGCGTCTCTATCCTGCCGAAGTGCTGCTCGACGTAGGCGCGCGAGCCGAGCAGTCCCTGCTCCTCGCCGCTCCAGAGCGCGACGCGGATGGTGCGCCGCGGCTGTAGGCCGAGCGCCTTGATGATGCGCACCGCCTCCATCGCGACGGCGACGCCCGAGGCGTTGTCGGTCGCGCCCGTCCCGCCGTGCCACGAGTCGAGGTGGCCGCCGAGCATGACGACCTCGTCCTTCAGGTCCGTGCCGGGAATCTCCGCCACGGTGTTGTAGGCCGTCGGGTCGGAGTCGAGGAACTGCGCGTCGATGTTGAAGGAGGCGCGGACGCGCTCGCCGGCCTCAAGCATGCGCGCGAGCCGGTTGTAGTGCTCGATGGAGAGCACGACCTGCGGCGCGAACCGGGGCGCGGCCTTGTCCCACGCGCGCACCTGGCGCGGGGCGTCGGGCGCGCGGTCTAAGAGCGCCTGGAGCGCGCGCGGGTCTGCGGGCAGCGGCTGCGGCACCGACGCGCCCTGGACGAAGATGTTGCCGCCGTCGCCGCGGCTCGGGTCGACGACGAGCGCCGCGCCCTCCTGCTCGTAGAAGCTGAGCTTCACCGAGCCGAAGCGCGACGCCGCGCGCATCTCGGGCGTCTGGCGCGAGCGCGGCGGCACGGTCGAAGGGTCGGGCGAGTTGGCGAGGTCGAGCAGTTGCTTCTCGGTCTGGCGCGTGCCCTGCGGCTCGAAGTGCGCCGCCGGGTCGCGCGCCGCGCCGTTGAGCACGATCTTGCCGCGCAGTTGTCCCTTGAACTTCTGGAGCCCCGCGTCGTCCTTCGCGTCGACGTAGACGACCTCGCCCGTGAGCGCGCCCGCGGTCGCGGGCGACCAGGCCTTCGGGAAGGCGAGGAGCGGGAACGCCTGCGGCTCGACGGCCGCGGCCGAGAACTGGCGGAGCACCCACCCGCGTCCGAACGCGCCCCACGGTTCGAGCTTCGCGTTCGAGAGCCCCCACGCGGCGAGCCGGTCGCGCGTCCACTCGTTGGCGCGGAGCATGCCGGGCGAGCCCGTCAGGCGCGGGCCGATGACGTTCGTCAGATGGCTCAGAATCTGCATCACCTGCGAGCGGTTGAGCGCCTCGTCGCGTATGCGCTGGACCGGGTCGTTCGGGTCGGGCGTCGGGCGCTGGGGCGCGGCCTGCGCCGCCGCGGGGGCCTGCGCCGAAGGGTCGGGTGCGGGAGCCTGCCGCGCCTGCGCCGGGATGTTTGCGAAGAGCAGCAGCGCACAGAGCAGCGCCGCCGCGTGCGGGCGTCTAGTCGTCATTCGAGGCGGGTTCTCCTGTCACAGTTTTCGACTTCGGCCGGGCCAGCCGGGGGCCGCGGCGCTCGTCGGGACGGGTTCTACGGTGTGGATGAAATTTAAATTGTCGGGCGCGAAAACACAAACGGGGGGCGGCCCTTTCCGGCCCGCCCCCCGCGT
>DASVSK010000744.1:0-5657 GCA_036388135.1 Pyrinomonadaceae bacterium
GTTACTCGGCGGCCCGTCTGGCGATCACGCTCATCGCGTGGGAGAGTTCAAGCCTCGTCAGCGTGCCCTGCGGACGGAAAACCCCTCCCTCCGCGGTGAGCAGGCCGCGCTCAAGCGCGACGGCCACGTAACCACGTAATCCCGAAGGAATCGCCACGGCATCGGCCACGGGCAGGAACGCCCCGGCCCTCGCTTCGGCCTCTGCCCTGAATCCCGCCGCGCGGACGAGCGCGACGGCGGCCGTGAGGCGGTCGGCCGTGTCGTCCGGCCTGAAGAGCGCGCCCGGCGTCGCGTCCGCGAAGAGTGCGCCGCCCGGCGCGGCCTGAACGCTCTCGACGAAGAGCAGGGTCGTACGGTCGAGCACGTCGGGGTAGGTGGGCTGACCCGGCGCGTACTGCGGGACGCGTGCGCCGAGCACTAAAGTCATCGCCAGCTCGGCCCGCGTCACGCCGAACGCCGGGCGGAACGAACCGCCGAGCGGCAGCATCACGAAGGAGCGTAAATTCTGATAGACCTCCTCGCGCGCGCTGGCGCTCAGGCCGTCGACGTCCGCCAGAGGCGCGTACTCGGCGCGCGTCACCTCAAGCACGCCGGAGAATTGTTGCGGCGTGCCCGCCGGGGCGAGTGTGTTCGTGACGCCGACCCGCCAACGTCCGGGCGCGGGCGACTTGACGGAGGCGCGCTCACGCCTGCCGGTCAGCCCGGGTAGGTTGAGCGCGTTGGCCGACGCGCGCCGCACGCCCCCGGGGTCGGAGAGCGTGAGCCCCAGGTCGTTCGTGCTGTAGACCGGCCCCCAGGCGATTTGGACGGAGGCGAGGAGCGCGCCCTCCGGAACACTCAACGAAGTTTCGTAACCCGAGAGGGGCTGCGCGGTGCCGCCGAACTGCCGCAGAGGGTCGTTGACGAAGCGCACCTGCCCGCGGTCGAGCGTGGCACGCCACACGCCGAAGAGCCGCTCGGGGAAGACGGCTTCGAGCACGGCCGCGTGCGCGTTGAGCATCCCGGCCCCGACCTCGTGCCGGTAGTAGGGCGGGAGCGGCGTCGCCGTCCGCTGTAGTATGTCGCGCACCTCGGGCGGCGTCAGGCCGGGGTTGGCTTCGAGCATCAGCGCGATGACGCCGGCCGCCTGCGGCGCGGTGAAGCTCGTCCCGCTGCCGCTCGTGTAGTACAGGGTTTCGGCGGTCGAAAGGCGTCGCGAGGAGGTTAGGCCGGAAGCGCCGACGAGACTCGCCCCCGAACTGCGCAGCCCGACGACGTTCACGCCGGGCGCGACCAGAGTGGGGCGTGACGCGGGCCCGCCGAACTCGCCTCGCGCCGAGAAGGGCGCGAGGCGGCCTCTCTGGTCGGTCGCCCCGACCGAGATGACCCACGGCGCGACGGCGTAAGGGTTCAGCGTGTGGAGACCCGGCCCCGAGTTGCCCGCCGAGAAGACGACGTTGACGCCGCGCTCGTAGAGCAGTCGCGTGGCGACGTTGACGGGGTCATGCTCGTCGTAGACGGTGTTGGCCGAGAAGCTACAGTTGACGACGCGCACGCCCAGCTCCGGGTGCGCGAGCAGGTAGTCGAAGCCCGCCAGCACGTTGAAGAGGTTCAAGTCACCCGCGCTCAAGCCCACAAGCTTCGCGCCCGGCGCGACTCCCGCGTAAGCGCCGCCCGAGCGCGCGCCGTCGCCCGCGATCATCCCCGCGACGAAAGTGCCGTGGCCGTAGACCTGATCCGTGTTCGGCACGTTCTCCACGCCCGCCGGAGGCGTAAATCCGACGCTCACGCTCTGCGAGTCAAGCAGCTTGACGTTCTGCGCGACGCGGCCGGCCAGGTCGGCGTGCGTGCCGTCCAAGCCCGTGTCTATCACGGCGACCGTGACGCCTCGCCCGGTCACGGGCAGCCCGGCGTTAAAGCTCGTCAGCTCCGAGTCGCGCGCGACGCGCTCCGCGCCCGCGGGGGCGAGGTAGGGGTCGGAGGTCGTTTGCAGCGTGCGGTTGCCGTAGACGGAGCGCACCGCGGGCAGGCGCGAGATGGCGACGAGCTGCCGCCGCGTCGCCGTCACGGCGATGACAGGCAGCGCGCGGTAGCGCGTGCCGCCCGTGATGCCGTTGAGCCGCAGGTCTGCGTGGTCGGACTCGACGGGCTGCCGGTGGTAGACGACCGCCGCGTTGATGTTGCTGTCGTCCGTGGCGCGGTCGAGCAGGAGGGCGAGTTCCGGGTCCACACTCTGTAGCCCCGTGAGCTGACCGGCGTCGCTGCCGGTCGCGGTCACGCCGTCCGAGCCGGTCGCGGTGACGCCGTCAATCCCCTGAAGCGTCACCCCGTCCGCGCCGGTCGCCGCGACGAAGTCCGCGCCCTCGATGCGGACGCTGCTCGGCACGATGGAGAAGACGCGGCCGTCGCTGCCGGTCGCGGTGATGCCCTCTGCGCGCGCGACGGTGACGGCGTCCGAGCCCGTGGCCGTGACGCCGTTGACGCGTGCGAAGTGTAAGGCGTCGCTGCCGGTCGCCGTCACGCCGTCAGAGCCCGTCGCCGTCACGCCGTCCGAGCCCGTCGCGGTGACTCCTTCGGCCCTCCTGAGCAGGAGGGAGTCGACGCGGTGGAGCGAGCCGTCGGAGCCGGTGACGGTGATGCCGTCAGAGCCCGTGACGGTGACGCCGTCGGCCGCGGCAAGGGTCATGGCGTCCACGCCACGCGCGAAGAGCGCGTCGGCCCCGGTATAGGGTATGCCGTCAGACCCCGTGGCCGTGACGCCGTCGCTGCCCGTGGCTGTGACGCCGTCGCTGCCGGTGGCCGTGACGCCGTCGGAGCCCGTCGCGGTGATGCCGTTGACTTTGAAGGCGAGCAGGCCGTCGCTCCCGGTGGCCGTGACGCCGTTGATGTCGGTGAAGGTGACTCCGTCCGCGCCGGTGAGGGTAATGCCCTCGCCCCGCCTGACGCTCACGCCGGCCCTCACCGCGCCGGCGCACAGAACGTAGGCGAGGAGCACGGCGACGACTTTTCGAGACCTGTTAGATGCGTGCATAGCTACAGCCGGACGGAGACGTTATCACTTCTAAAGACTTAAAGGAGAAGACGTGAGGTTTGACCACGAAGCTGACGGCGCGGGCGACGCTCATCCTACTCAATCGGGACTCGGCCCGTACGCCCGCCTGTATCTACTATCGACGCTCGGAGTCCAGCGGATAATACAGCAAAGCCCGGGCCGGGTAAATCCATAAAGGGCGAAAGTCCGCGGCTCAGTTGACCGACTCGCGGTAGACCTGCTGAGTTTCTCGCGCGGGCTCGACGCCGAGTTCCTTGAGCAGGAGGCCGCGCAGCGTCTCGTACTGCTCTTTGACGGCGACGCGGTTCCCCAGCGCCGCGTGCGCGCGCATGACGCGGCAGTGAACCTCCTCGCGGAACGGGTCGTCGCGCAGTATTTTCTGCGCGAGGACGAGCGAGCGCTCCCACTCCCCCGCCCCTTGCGCGGCCGCGGCGAGCTTTTCGAGCATGCGGAGGTATTGGTCGCGGTAGTAGGAGCGCTGCTCCTCGACCCACTCGTCGTGCGTGCCCTGCATGAACTCGCCGCGGTAGAGCGCCACCGCCTCCTCGTAAGCGCGGTGGCACTGCTCGGTCTGACCGCGCCTGCGCGCCGCCGCGGCCTCGGCAACCAGTCCGTCAAACTCGTCGACGTCCGAGCGGCAGGAGAGGTCGGGGTTGAGCAGGTAGTCCCCGTCTTTATAAAGCAGGAAGTTCTGACGGAGAAGCTGGTTGCTGTTGAGCGCCTTGCGGACGTACGAGATGGTGGGGTGGAACTTCTTCTCGACGCTCTCGGGGTCGTCGTCGCGCCAGAACGTGTCGACCAGCGTGTCCTTCGATGCGCGGCGGTGCTGGCGCGAGGCGATGAAGCAGAGGATGTCGCGCGCGCGCTTGCTCGTCCACGCATCAGGTGCGAGCGGGCGCGCCGGGTCGCGGTAAATTTCCACAAGGCCCAGCATGTTGATGCTCAGGTCGCTCGCGGGCTGGGCCGAAGCGGGGCGCGGGGGCGGCGACGGCTCGCGGGGCGGGGGCGCTTGGGACTCAAGCGCCGAGAGTCTCCGGCGCAAGTCTCCGGGCAGCAGCTTGCGGGACTGTTCGGGGGCGAACAGCCGGGGGTTCCGTTCCACCTCGCGCCGGAGCCAGTACTCGTAGTCGTAGCGGACGGCCAACTCCAACGCGCGCCGCAGGTGCTCCAGGTAGTCCTTCTCCCGGCCCGCGGCCGCGGCGCAGGAGGCGAGCGCCATGGAAGCCTGCGCCTCGTAGTAGTGAAAATTGTGCTCGCGGAAGTAAGCGAGGGCCGGGGCGAGTTCCTCGCGCGCGGCGTCGTGCTCACCCTGCGCGAGCATGACGTGGCCGCGGGCCAGCACGGCGGACTTCAGGGCCGCCTCGTTCCGCAGGGCGGCGCGCGACTCGACGAGGCGGTCGAGGGCCGCGCGGGCCGCCGCCAGGTCGCCCTCCTGTGCCGAGAGCATCGCCTGCTCTTCCGGCAGCTCCCGCCGCGCGAGGTCTAGGCCGGCCTCTTTGTAAATGCGCGCCGCCCTCGTGTAAAACTCCACGGCGCGCGCCACCTCCCTCTGCTCGCGGTAGCAGTTGCCGTAGGTCTCGAAGACCTCGGCTTGCAGCACGCTCAGGTTGAAAAGTTGCGATAGTTCTAGCGAGCGGTTGAGGTGCTCCTCACACTCGGCGAACTCGCCACGGTAAAGATGGCAGCGCGCCATGTTGAGGTGCACGCCCGCCTCTTGCGGGATGGGCGACGCATTCCCGCGGTACCGGAGCGTGCGGCGCAGCCATCGCAGGGACTCCGCGAAATCGCCCCGTATCAACGCCGGCAGCCCGAGGTTGTGTGACATCAGCCGGGCGTAGTGCTCGTCCCCGTGGTCTTCGGCTCCCTGCAACGCGACGCGGAACTCACGCTCGGCCGCGGCCCAGTCCCCCTTCGCCATCAGACACAGCCCGCGCGTCCCGGCACATTTGGCGCGCACGACCGAGTCCTCGTCCGCCAGCTCGACGGCGCGGTCCAGGTAGGCGAGCGCCGTCTCCAGGTCGCCGTAGCGGCGCTCGACGGTTGCCAGCGAGCGGAGCGTTTCGGCCTCGCCCTCGCGGTCGTTCTGCCCGCGCAGGAGCGCCGCGGCGCGCCTGTAGAGCAGGCGCGCGGAGTCCAGCTCCTCGCGCAGCCGCGCGACCTCGCCTCGGTAGAAGAGGGCACGCGGGTGTTCCCTGAGCGCTTCGGCCGGCAGCACCTCGACGAGCGAGACGAGTGAGGCCAGCGCGCCCGAGGCGATCCAGTGGCCGCCCCGCTCGGCGACGACCGCGGCGGCCCGCCCGAAGTCTTCCGTGGCTATGAGGTGGCGCGCGGCCGGCTCCCACTCCCCGCGTTCGAGGTAACAGTCGGCGTAGCGCGCGTGCTCGGCGGCCACCTCGCCCGGCCGAGACTCCTGGCTCAGCCGCCGCTGTAAAAAACTCCGAAAGAGCGGGTGGAGACGGTACTCTTCGCCGCGGCTGTCGCTCGCCACCGTCATGAAGACGTTGCGGCGCACCAGCTCCGGAAGGACGTGGCGGCTGTTCACCTCCGGGTAGAGGTGCGCGCACACGTCGAGTTCTATCCGTTCGAGCAGGGAGATGCGCAGCAGGAACCGCCGCACCTCCTCCGG
>DASVSK010000745.1:0-2547 GCA_036388135.1 Pyrinomonadaceae bacterium
GATCCTCGGCGACGTCAAGGCGACGCTGCCGCTCCTCAACGACCTCGTCCGCGAGAACCCGCCCCCGGCCGCGGCCGAGCGTAACGAGGCGCTGCGGCAGATGGACGCCGAACGCCGCCGGCAGTGGGAGCAGTACCTCGCGCAGGCGTTGGGGCAGGACGAAATCTGGGCCGTCGTCATCGCCGACGCGCTCCGAGAGGCTATCCGCGAGCTGGGGCTCGACAAGCAGTTCGTCTACGTTCACGAGGCGGTCTCCGACCCCGCGCCGTTCCAGTATCTGCTGCCGTTCGGCACGGAGGGGGCCGCGCCCATCAGCTACTACTGCGTGGCCGGCGGCTCGCTCGGGTGGTCTCTGCCCGCCTCGCTCGGCATCAAGCTCGAAAGCCGCGGGTGGCAGGGCATCGAGACGCGGCTGGTCGTCGCCGCCTGCGGCGACGGCTCGTCGCTCTTCTACCCGCAGGTGTGGTGGACGGCGGCGCACCGCGAGCTCGCCGTGCTCTACATCATCACGAACAACCACGAATACCACACGCTGCAACTCGGCCTTCAGCAGGTCATCGCCGCCTACGGCTCGGCACCCGGCTACGGCTGGCAGCCGAAGTCCAAAGACCCCGACTACCTCCGCATTCAGCGGCCGGAGATGGATTTCGTGGCGCTGGCCCGCGCCCTCGGCGGACAGGAGGGTGAGGTCGTGAAGCTGCCCGGCGACGTTAAGGCGGCCGTGCGTCGCGGCGTCGAATACGTGCTGCGCTCGCGGCAGTCGTACATCCTCGACATGCGGACGGCGCAGGCCACGCCCGCGCCGCCGCCCACGGAGGCGACCGCCGAGGCGACCGCCGAGACCGCGCCCGCCATGAGCAAGGCGCTTGAGCGCTACGCCGCGCAGCCGCCGCTCGACGTCTTCCACCGCCGCCGGTCGGCGGGGTCTGCCGAGGCGCTGGCGGATGCCGAGGCCCCCCCGGCGACGCCGAACGTCCCGTTAATTTTCTGACCCGTCACGAACTTCTGACCCGTCACGAATGAAGGCCGGCGGCGCTGCCGCCGCACAAAGCTCACAACGGAGGTTGACGAATCATGGCTGACGAAAACATCGACGTCGCTATCGTTGGCGGCGGCGTTTCAGGCGTCTACAGCGCGTGGCGGCTCAGGCAGGCCGACCCGAACCGGAAGATCGTAGTCTTCGAGGGCAGCGGGCACATCGGCGGGCGGCTGCTCTCGGTCCGCCCGCCCGACATCACGGACATGGTCGCGGAGCTGGGCGGGATGCGCATACTCCCGGCGGTGCAGCCCCTCATCACAAAGCTCATCGAGGTCTTGAACGAGGAGCTGCCGGCGGGTGAGCAAATTGAGACCTACGACTTCCCCGTCGACAAGCCGCAGAACATTGCCTACCTGCGCGGCGTCTACCTGCGCCTCGCCGACTTCACGCGGGAGCCGCACAAGGTTCCGTACCACCTCTCCTTCCTTGAGCGCGGCGGGACGGCGGGCACCATCATCCTCAACGCGATTGAGCAGATAGTGCCCGGCATCACCGAGCCGAACCTCGACGAGTATCAGCGCCGCGAGATGGCGCGCGGCGCGGAGTTCGCGGGGCTGCCCCTCTACAAGCAGGGCTTCTGGAACGTCCTGCTGCGCGTCATCAGCGGCGAGGCGTACGAGCTGGGCGTCGACGCGGGCGGCTACAACTCGACTCTGTTCAACTGGAACGCCGCCGACGCCATCCCCTGGTACCTCTCCGACTTCGGCGTCGACCCGCAGTACAAGGGCTTCAAGAAGGGCTTCCAGGAGGTGCCGAAGTCGCTGGCGCAACTCTTCGGCCTCGACAACGTCCGCCTCAACGTGCGGGTCGAAGGCTTCGACTGGGTAGGCGACGGGTTCGAGTTGAGGGTTCAGGGCAAGACCGTCAAGGCGGGCTCGCTGATTCTCGCCATGCCGCGCCGCTCGCTCGACCTGCTCGCGCCGAACAGCCCGCCGCTCCAAGAGATTCAGGATTTGATCGCGAGCGTCACGCCGCGGCCCCTCTTCAAACTCTTCACGACCTACAGCAGCCCCTGGTGGCGAGCCGCCGGCTACACGGGCGACGACGGCAAGTTCGTCCCCGTTCAGTCCGGCCGCACGGTCACGGACCTCCCCGTGCGGCAGACCTACTACTGGCCGAAGGACGACGGCACGCCGGCGACCGGCGGGCCGTCCATGCTCATGGCGAGCTACGACGACGGGACGAACATTGGCTTCTGGGACGGCTTCCGCCCGCGACGCCGCCAGGCATGGCAGGAAGGCAAGGAGGTGGCCGAGCCGGACGACCCCCACGTCGGCGACGACTGCGACGAACAGGCCGACCTTGAGTGGTGCCAGTACAAAGCGCCGCGACGGATGGTCAGGGAGGTGGCGCGCCAGCTCGGCGTGATACACGGCCTCGGCTACACGCCGGAGGTGCGAAACGCCGCCTTCCGCGATTGGGGCGATGACCCGTTCGGGGGCGGCTGGAATAGTTGGAACATCGGCGTGGAGAGTTGGGAGGTCAAGAAGCGTATCGTCAAGCCGTTC
>DASVSK010000746.1:0-2022 GCA_036388135.1 Pyrinomonadaceae bacterium
GGCTGGGTCTGGCGCGACTGCAAGCCCGGCAACGTCGTCGTCACGGACGGCGGGGGCCTGCGCCCGCTCGACTTCGAGGGCGCGTGCCCCGTCGACAGCCCCGACCCGCTCCCGTGGGGCACGCCCGCCTTCGCCCCGCCCGAAGGCGGCGAAGAGTTCGGCGCGCAGTCGCGCCTGCCCGAAGACCTCTACGCGCTCGGCGCGGTCGTCCACTTCCTGCTCGCGGGGCGTCCGCCCGACGCGGCCGACCCCCGGCCGCTCGCGAAGATGCGGAGGGGCGTCCCCGCCGGGGCGCTCGAAGTCGTGGGGGAACTGCTCGACCCGAACCCGCGCGGGCGGCCCTGCGCGTCGGAGGCCGCGCGGAGACTTGAGTCCGCGACTTGAGTCCGCCGCCCGCCCGGCGGCGGGACGTCGCGTCCGGCGCGGCGTCGCGGCCGACGTTTAGTGGGGCAGGTTGAGGCGCTGCGCGAGGTCTGCGAACCTCGGGTCGGGGCGCAGGTCGTCGTAGATGGGGTCGGTCGTGAGGTAGATGAGCAGTTGGAAGAACTGCTCGTCGTAGGCCCGCTCAAGCATCCGGAAGGCGGCGTCGCGCTCGCCCGTGCCGATGTAGACGAGCGCCTTCTCGAAGGGCGGGACGGGGCTCTCCGGCGTGGAGAGTTCGTCCAGCTCGCGCAGCATGGCGCGCGCCTCCTCGTACCGCCCCGCCCTGCCGTAGGCGTAGCCGAGCGCGGCGGCGGCGCGGAGCGGGTCTTTCGCGTGAACCCTTTCGAGCAGCGCGATGCCCTCGTCGTACCTCGCCTGGCGGACCAGCAGGAAGCCCCTCATGCGCAGGAACAGCGGGTCGTCGGGACTCTTTTCGAGCAGCCCGCGGAAGTGCGCCTCGGCCTCGTCGAACCGGCGCGCGTAGTAGAGAGCGCGCCCGTAGTTCATCTCGGCCTGCGGCGAGTAGGGGTCGAGGCCGCGCGCGACCTCGCTCGCCCTGACGGACTCGTCGAAGCGCCCCTCGGCGGCCAGCAGGTTCGAGTACCAGTAGTGCGCCGGCGCGTAGTAAGGGTCGAGCTCTATGGCCCGGCGGAACTCCTGCTCGGCCTCCCGCCGCTCCTGCGTGTACATCATCATGATGAGCCCCATCGAGACGTGCGACTCCGCCAGCGCGGGGCCGGTTTCGAGCGCCTGCCGCGCGTTCCAGCGCGCCCGCTCCATCGCCACCTTCGGGGGCAGCGGCCCGTAGGCGACGTTGGCCGCCAGCACGTAGGAGTCGGCCAGCCCCGAGTACGCCTTGGCGAACGAGGCGTCGAGCGAGCGCGCCTTCTCGAAGCGGTCGATGGCCTTCCTGATGTTCTCGCGGTCGCGCTTGAGGTAGTAGCTCTGCCCCTCCATGTAGAGCCGCATCGCCTCGTCGCTCTCGGTCTGGCGCTTGGTCAGCAGCTTCCGCTCGTCGCCGACGAGCCAGAGGCCGAGCCGGGAGGCCACCTCCCGCGTGACCTCGTCCTGGAGCGCGAAGACGTCGGGCGAGCCGAGGTCGAAGGAGGCGTCCCACAGCCGCGACGCGTCGGCCGTGTCGAGCAGGACGAGGTGAAGCCGGAGCTTCCCGTCACGCTTGACGATGTTGCCGGAGAGCACCGCGTCGGCCTTCAGCTCGCGCCCGGCCCTCAGGGGGCCGTCGCCCCCGGCCGCGCCGGGCGGGGCGACGCTCGGCAGCTTGATCCTCAGCCGCGGCAGGTAGGCGAACTTGTCGAAGAGGTTTCGGGTGAGCCCCTTGCTCAGGTAGTTGCCCTCGGGCTCGCCGCTCGCGTCGGTGATGGGGAGCACGGCCAGCGTGTGAACCCGCGACAGCTTCACGTAGGCGTAGGCGGCGAAGGACGAGAGCAGCAGCGCGAGCGCGAGCGCGGCCGCGGCGACGCGCCCGGCGTGGCGGCGCAGGCGTGGGAAGCGCGCCCCCGGCGTCGTCTCCGGGACGAGAACCGGCGCGCGCGCTTCGCGCAGGGCGCGGAGCTGACGCGCCAGCAGCTCGGCCGACTC
>DASVSK010000747.1:0-2411 GCA_036388135.1 Pyrinomonadaceae bacterium
CGAGAACTTGTAGCCGCGCCGCCACTCGAACTTGTCGACCGCCTTCATCAGCCCGATGTTGCCTTCCTGAATCAGGTCGAGGAACTGCAACCCGCGGTTGGTGTACTTCTTCGCTATCGAGACGACGAGGCGGAGGTTGGCCTCGGTCAGCTCGCGCTTGGCCTCCTGCGTCTCGGACTCGCCGGCGATGATGGACTGGTAGGTGCGCTTGATCTCGACGACCGAGATGCTGTGCTCCTCTTCGACCTTCTTCAGGCGGCGCTTGGCCGCTGAGAGCTGGCGCTTGTACTCCTTCTCGGCCTCGGGCTTGATGCGCTTGTTCTCAAGCTTATCGGAGAGCTTCTTGATCTCGCGCTCGGCGTGGCGCACCTCCTTGTGCGCCGACGCGATGGCGTCGATCAGGCGCAGGCGCGCCGACTCCTTCATGTTGAGGTTCTTGATCTCCTGCGAGATTTCGAGCCGCGTGCGCGCCACCTTGCGCTTGAGGCGCAGGAGCTTCTTGGTCGGCTTGCCGCGCGTCAGCTTCTGCTCGGCGGCGAGCTTCTCCCACTCCTTCAGGCCCTCGCGGAAGTGCTTGCGGATGTTCTCGACGCCTTCGAGCGTCCACTGGAGGTACTCGTCGGCCTTGTCTTCGGCCTCGGAGACGTCGGCCTGGTCGGAGAAGTTGACCACGTCGCGGATGCTCAGGTGCCCGGCCTGCAACCCCTCGCCGATGCGGAGCAGCTCCTTGACGGCGATGGGCGAGCGCGAGATGGCCTTGTGCGTCTTGATCTGGCCGCGCTCGATGCGCTGCGAGATGGAGACCTCCTGCTCGCGCGTCAGCAGCGGGACGGTGCCCATCTGGCGCAGGTAGACGCGGACGGGGTCGGCCGACTTCTCGTCCTCGCCCGCCGAGAGGTCGAGGTCGTCGACCTCGTCGAGCGTCCCCTCCTCCTCGACGTCGGTGGCGAGCGAGGCGACCTCGGAGATCAGCTCCTCGTCCGACTCGACCGCACCGATGGTCGCCGCTTCGAGTTTCTGTAAGACGTCGTCGATGTCGCGGTCGGAGACCGGATCGCCCGAGACGACTTCGCCGTAGCCTTCGTAGAACTTTTCGCCGCCCGTTTCCAACAGATCAAGCCCCTGCTTCTTCATCTTCTCGGTCAAATCGTGCCCCCCGTCCAGACGCTTATGCCGCAGAAAGCGTCTCATACGTGGCCCCGTACATTTATGTTTCTACCGCAACGCCGTCGGCCGCCCCACCCCGTATCGGGATTAACCCTTTGATACGGATGACATTAGATGCCGGACGCAGTTTTCCAGTTGTACTCGCGCCGCCGCCCCGGCGAAAGCTCTAAAGGGAGGTTCCAACACGGACACCGCCTCTGAGATGCAGTAGATAACAACCCGGTTGTGAGCCCCGCGCGAATACCGGAGCCCTTAACCGAAGAAATAGCACAATTTACACTTAGTTTCCAGCCGCCGCCGGGTTTTGGCGATTTTCCCCGATAAACCGATGTTTTTGACCAAACCCGCCGCCGAGGGCGAGCCGCGCCGACTAAAACCTTTCCGGCGTCGGGCCGTTTTTGTGGTAAAAGTGGCTGGTATCGTTCTTTTCCGAAGAGAACGGGCGAGGGTTTCCGAAGTCTCTGATGCTGATCTGGGCTCTGCTAGTCATCTTCTTCTGGGCGGTCGTGCCCGGCCTCATCACGGGCTGGATGCTCGGGGAGCGTGGGCGGAGCTTTCTTCCCGGCCTGCTCCTCGGGGCGGTCTGCGGCCCGCTGGGGATACTCGGGGCGCTCGCCTTTATTTATGTCTCCGACCGCAGGCGCGCGCGAGGGCGCGCGAACGTGCGCGGCCGCGCCGTCCGCGTCTTTTATGAAATCCCTCTGGTCGGGCGGTTGCACGTCTCGACCGTCTGGGCGCTGGCCGGGCTCGCGACTTTCCTCTGCCTCTGGATGGTCGGCGGCATCAGCTACGAGTTCTACAGGGCCGAGTTGAGCCCGCACACCGCGCCCGAACAGGTTCAAAAAGCCGCGGCCGAGTCGGCGGGCCCCAGGGCGCTGGTCGGAACCGACCCGGTCGCCGGACAGCAGCAGCCGGATTCGAGGCTGAACGCGCAGGCGCAGTCGAACACGTCGGCGCAGACACGCTCGGCGCTGGTCGGCAACCTCTCAAACCCGGCGGGACAGGCGGCACAGGGCGGCGCGCGCGCCGACAACACTTCGACGGGCTGGCAGCAGCAGCAGACGGGGGCGGCCGTCCCCGCGGCGTCGTCGGCCGCGCAGCAGGAGCCGGCCGCTTTCGCGCCGTCCGTCCAGCCCGCGCCCGCGCCCGCGCCGCCCACGACCCCGGCACATGGGCCACCATCCAGGCAGGCGCGCTCGGAGGCCGTCGCCGAGGTGACGCGAGACCTCGGGTCTAGGGGGCAC
>DASVSK010000748.1:0-3111 GCA_036388135.1 Pyrinomonadaceae bacterium
ACACGTCGACGACGACCGCGACATAGAGGTGCGGCGTCTGCGCGACGAGTCGCGCACGCACTTCTGGGGCGAGGCGCGCCTGCTGTTCCGCGACCTCGTCTTCGCGCTGATGATAATGGCGCTCGTGCTCGTCTTCGTCGCGCAGCCCGTCAAGGTCGAGGGCACCTCGATGCTGCCGCGCCTGCACGACGGCGAGCGCATCTTCGTCAACAAGCTCATCTACTACGGCCTGCCCGAGATAGAGCGCGGCGACATCGTCGTCTTCTGGTTCCCCAACGACCCCGGCAAGAGCTACATCAAGCGCGTCATCGGCCTGCCCGGCGAGACCGTGCAGATGAGGGGCGGGCGCATCTTCGTCAACGGCAGGGAGTTGCAGGAGCCCTACCTGGAGACCTCGCTCAACGTCGCGTCCGGCGACGACCCGCCCGTCTACATCAAGCCGCACTACTACTTCGTCATGGGCGACAACCGCGACAACTCTTCCGACTCGCGCTCGTGGGGGCTCGTCCCCGAGAAGTACATCTACGGCAAAGCGCTCTTCCGCTACTGGCCCCTCTCGCAGGCCAGCGTCATCCGCCACGAGACGGACTACCCGGGCGTCCCCACGCACCGGATGGAAACGCCGGACGACGACGAGTGAGCGGGAATCAGCAGGCGGACGGCGGCAGGCGGTGGGCGCTCAGCCGCACGCGGCCGGGACGATTAAGCTGACGGTCGCCCCCGGCGCGTTCGCTCCGAGCCTCGACCGAGCCGCGCCGCGCGCCCGACCGATTTGATATTTCGCGCCCGGGATAGCAAACTAACTGCCTACTGCCATCTGCCATCTGCATACTGTTTTTATGAACTGGCTGCGACCTCTGCTGTTGATGTTCTACGCGCCCACGCGCGGGATGGCCGAGGTGCGCGACCGCGTGCCGCTGGGTCAGGCGGCGCTCCTGGCGGTGCTGTTTCAGGTGGCGCACGCGCTGGTGGCGCAGTGGCGCGAGCTGGGCGGGCTCGCCGCGCGGTTCGGCGCGTGGGCGGCGGTCGGCGTGCTCTTCTCGTCGGCGGGCTCGGTGCTCCTGGTCGCGCTCGTCTACGCGCCGCTCACCATCCTCTTCGCCAACCTCTTCGAGCGCCGCGGCGGCTTCGGGCTGGTGCTGCGGCAGGAGTACGGCGCGGCGGCCTCGACCACGTTCTACGCGCTGGCCGCGGCCAGCCTGGCCGCGCTCCCGCTCGCCTACCTCGACCAGTCGGCGGGCCTCAGCGCGTCGGTGCGCGGCTCGCTCCTGGCGCTCAACGAGACGATGCTGCGGGCCTCGCCCGACGGGCCGACCGAGGAGGAGGCGCGGGCGCTGTGGGCGGGGCTCGCGACGGTGATGCCGCGCGCGGCGCTGGCGATGCTCATCCAGCCGCTCATACTATTCAGCCTGTGGGCCGTGGCCGCCGTGCGCGAGGTCTTCCGCGTCGCGTGGTGGAAGGCGGCGCTGGTGGTCGTCTTCAGCGCGGTGCTGATGATGCCGGCGCTCGCGCTGCTCCCCATCCTCAGCGCGCTGCTCGCGTCGCCCTTCCTCGTGCTGCTGGTCTTCTTCGTGGTGCGCTCCTACGTCGGCGAGGCGCAGCGCGCGCAGCGCGCACGCGCCTCCTTCCGCCAGAACCTTGAGGCGGCGACGCTCAACCCGGCCGACGCGTCCGCCCACTACAACCTCGGGCTCCTCCACCAGCAGCGCAAGGAGTACGCCGAGGCGCGGACGCGCTTCCTGCGCGCCGTCGAGATAGACCCCGAGGAGGCGGACGCGCACTACCAGCTCGGGCGCATCGCGCGCGCGGAGGGGCGTCTGCCCGAGGCCATCGCGCACTTCGGCGAGGTCGTCACGCGCGACGACGCGCACGCGCAGCACGAAATCTGGCGCGAGGTCGGCGCGACCTACCTCGCCGCGGGGCAGTTCGGCGACGCGCGCGACGCGCTGGAGCGCTTCCTCGCGCGGCGGACTTCCGACCCGGAGGCGCTCTACCTGATGGGTCGCGCCGCCGCGGGCCTCGGCGACCCGGGCGGCGCGCGCGAGTGGATGCAGCGCTGCGTCGAGGCCGTGCGCACCGCGCCCGCCTACAAGTACCGCGCAGACAAGCGCTGGCTCAACGAGGCGCAGCAGTTCCTGCGCACGCAGGCTTGAGCCGAACCGGGATGACAAACAAGGAGAACAGGCCGGCGCTGATCGTGCTCGAAGACGGACGCGCCTTCCGCGGCCGCGCGTGGGGCGCGGCGGGCGAGGCGTGCGGCGAGGTGGTCTTCAACACTTCGATGTCCGGCTACCAGGAGGTCTTGACCGACCCGTCGTACGCGGGGCAGGTCGTCTGCATGACCTACCCGCTCATCGGCAACTACGGCGTGAACCGCGGCGACGAGGAGTCGGCGCGCCCCTGGGTCGAGGGCTTCGTCGTGCGCGAGGCGAGCCGGCTGGCGTCGAACTGGCGCTCGGAGGGGTCGCTCGACGAGTACCTGCGGCGCTGGAACGTCCCCGCCGTCGAGCACGTCGACACGCGCGCGCTCGTCCGCCACATCCGCGACAAGGGCGCGATGCGCGCCTGCATCTCTTCCGTAGACCTCGACGAAGGGAGCCTGCTTGAGAAGGCGCGCGCGTCCGCGTCGATGGAGAACAGGGAGCTGGCGAGCGTGGTGACGACGGCCAGCGCCTACGAAATCCCCGCCGAAGGGCCGGAGCGTTTCCACGTCGTCTGCTACGACTTCGGCGTCAAGCGGAACTCTTTGAAGGAGCTGGCCGCGCTGGGCTGCCGCGTGACGGTCGTGCCGGCCTCGACGCCCGCGGCCGAGGTCATCATGATGCGCCCCGACGGCGTCTACCTCTCGAACGGGCCGGGCGACCCGGCCTCGATGACGGAGGTGGTGGCGGAGATTCGGAGCCTGGTCGGCGGGGGCGTGCCGACCTTCGGCATCTGCTTCGGGCACCAACTGCTCGGGCGCGCCTTCGGCGGCGAGACCTACAAGCTGCGCTTCGGCCACCGCGGCGGCAACCAGCCGGTGAAGGACTTGCTGACCGGCAGGGTCGAGATAACCTCGCACAACCACGGCTTCGCGGTGAGCGGCGAGAGCCTGCCGGCGGAGGTCGAGGT
>DASVSK010000749.1:0-3522 GCA_036388135.1 Pyrinomonadaceae bacterium
TCTCGCCGGAAGACGCCGTCGCGGGCCACAGCGGCGGCTTCGAGGGCATCAGCGCCAACCTCGCCATGTTCCTCGACAGCGGCTACACGGGCGTCGTGCTTTCCAACTACGGCAGCGCGGCCGACCGCGCGGTCGTCAAGATTCAACAGTTGCTCACGGCCGGGGGGAAGCCGCGGGCGAATTGACGACGAGGCCGCGCGGCCCCGCCGGCCGGGACGGCCGCCGCGCCGCGCCCCGAGTCGGGAAGCGGGAGGGGAGCCGTCGCACGCGAACCGTGCGGCGGCTCCCCTCTCACGTTTATTCTCCACCCGTCCCGCGACAAACCTCACCCGCGCCCCGCCTCCGACTGGGTCACGCCGACACACCGCTTTGCCCGCGCCCGAGGGCTGTGTAAGAATCACGGCCGCCCCGTCAAGTGAAACTGTTTCCGAGAGCCGGACGGCCGTGCCTCCTCTTGTCGAGAGTTTCCCCGAAATCCGGGCCCCGAAGCAGTAAAGATACTTTCCGAGCTTTGAAGGGGTGATGAGACTGAACGGTAAAACGGCATGCGTGAAGGCCGTCGCGGCGCTGCTGCTCCTGTCGGCGTGCGTGCTGTCGTGCGCGTGGACGACGTCGGGCGCGCGCGCCGGGCGGCCGCGCGGTGACGCGACCGAGAAGGTGACGGCGCGCGCGAGGGGGCGGCGCGCGGTCGTCGTCGAGCGCGGGCGCTCGCACACGCTCGACCTGACGAAGTACGTCGACGCGGCCCGGATAGAGGACGCGTCCGTCCTCTTTCTCACGCGCGGTGGAGAGTTCGCCTACCTCCTGCTCGACGTGTGCGGGCTATCGAAGACGCCGCGGGACGACCGTCAGTGCGGCACGGGGACGGAGTGCAACGTCGTGTGGCTCAAGCTCGACCGCGCCTGGCGCGTGCGCGGGGCGGAGGCGGAGCGTTACGAGTCCTGCTGGCTGCCGATCACTTCGGAAGAGGGGCCGAAGGTCTCGGGGCGGCGGATGACACTCACGCTGGACGACCTGCGCGAAGAGTTGCGCCGTGAAGTTAGTTACGACGCCGACAGCCCGGAAGAAGGGCTGACGGTCAGACGACAGGCCATCCCGAAAACGAACCCTTGAGCCCGGCACGTGGAGGGGAGTGTATGAGAAACATTTTGCGGGGGGCGCTCGCGGTCTCCCTTCTGCTGTCGTATGCGGCCGCCGCCGCGCCGCCGCGCGCGCAGGCCGCCCGGCCCGCACAGTCCGCACAGTCCGCACAGTCCGCGCAGTCCGCGCAGTCCACACAGGGCCGGCGCGGCGTCACGGCGGAGGACTATTACGCCTTCGAGTTCCTCGGCGACCCGCGCCTGTCGCCCGACGGGCGCTGGGTGGCGTACGTCCTGACGACCGTCGACCAGAGGCAGAACCGGCGGCTCTCTCAAATATGGCTCGCCGCCTCGGACGGCAGCCGCCCGCCGCGGCAGTTTACGACGAGCCCGCAGTCGTCGACCTCGCCGCGCTGGTCGCCCGACGGACGCACGCTCGCCTTCCTCTCGACGCGCCCCGACGGCGGCGCGCAGACGCAGCAGTCGGGCGCGGCCTCATCTTCCACGACGGCGACGCCTTCCCCCTCCGCGTCGCACGCGTCGCCTTCGCCTTCAAACCCCGAAGCGCAGGGCGCGCAGCCGCAGGGCGCGGCCGCGCCTCCGCAGACGACGGGGACGCCGACCCCCGCCAGCACGCCCGGACAGATGGGGACGGCGACGACGCCGGGCGTCCCGAGTGCGCTCCAGACGGCCGCGGCCGCGGGCGAGGCGACGCCGCGCTCGCAGGTCTGGGTGCTCGCGCTCGACGGCGGCGAGGCGAGGCGCGTGACGAACCTCAGGAACGGCGTCGGCACATTCGAGTGGTCGCCCGACGGCGCGCGGCTGGCGCTGACGAGCCGCACGGACCCGAGCGACTCGAAGCCGCCTTCGAGCGACGTGCGCCACTACAAGCACACCTCCTACAAGTTCAACGACACGGGCTGGTTCGACGACAAGCGCAGCCACGTCTGGGTCGCGGACGTGCAGAGCGGCGCGGCGCGGCAGATAACTTCGGGCGAAGACTGGAACGACTCAGACCCGCGCTGGTCGCCCGACGGGACGCGCATCGCCTTCGTCTCCGACCGCACGGGCCGGGCCTTCGACGAGAGCCGCAACACGGACGTCTGGGTCGTCCCGGCCACGGGCGGCGCGCTCACGAAAATCTCCGACCACGACGAGGAGGATTCGAGCCCGCGCTGGTCGCCCGACGGAAAGACCATCGCCTTCGTCGGCCGCATCCGGCCGCGCGACCACCCGAAAATCTTCGTCGCGCCCTCGGCCGGGGGCCAGCCTTCGCGCAACGTCGCGCCGGCGCTCGACCTCATCCCCTCGAACCTGAGCTGGGGCGAGGCCGGGCGCGCCCTCTTCTTCGAGACGGGCGTGAAGGGCGAGACGCACCTCTTCCGCGTCGACGCGCGCGGGGGGCAGGTCAGGCAGGTGACGAAGGGCGCGCGCGCCGTGCGCTCCGTCGACTTCTCGGACGACGGGCGGCGGATGGTCTACGCCGCGAACGACTTCCAACACCTCGACGACCTCTACGCGGCCGACCCCGACGGCGCGAACGAGAGGCGGCTGACGAGCCTCAACGCGCGGCTCTGGCCGCAGCTCCTGCTCTCCCCGGTCGAGCGCATGACCTACAAGGGCGCGGACGGCTGGGATGTGGACGGCTTCCTCGTCAAGCCCGTCGGCTGGCGGGAGGGCGGGAAGTACCCGCTGGTGCTCAGCATCCACGGCGGCCCGGCGTCGATGTACGGCGTCGACTGGTTCCACGAGTTCCAGGTCTACGCCGCGCGCGGCTGGGCCGTCTTCTACACGAACCCGCGCGGCTCGACCGGCTACGGGCAGAAGTTCGAGCGCGGCATTGAGGGCGAGTGGGGCGGCAAAGATTACACCGACGTGATGAACGGCGTCGAAGAGGTCTTGCGCCGCAACGCGTGGATAGACCGCGAGCGGCTGGGCGTGACGGGCGGCAGCTACGGCGGCTACCTGACCAACTGGATCGTCGGCCACACGAACATCTTCAAGGCGGCCGTCACGCTCCGCAGCGTCACCAACTTCGTCAGCGACGAGGGCACGCGCGACGGGGCCTACGGCCACAAGGACGACTTCGGCGGCGACCTCTTCGAGAAGTTCGACCTCTACTGGGAGCGCTCGCCGCTCAAGTATGCGATGAACGTCAAGACGCCGACCCTCATCCTCCACTCCGAGAACGACCACCGCGTGCCGCTCGAACAGGGCGAGCAGTGGTTCCGCGCGCTCCGCCACTTCGGCGTGACGGCCGAGTTCGTCATCTTCCCCCGCGAGAACCACAACCTCACGCGCACGGGCGAGCCCAAGCACCTGGTCGAGAGCCTCAACTGGCAGCTCTACTGGTTCGACCGCTACCTCGACGGCAAGCAGTCGGCCGTCCCGCCCGACGCGAGGTGAAGGAGCGTGGCGTGTGGTGAGAGAGAAGACGCGGGAT
>DASVSK010000750.1:0-4228 GCA_036388135.1 Pyrinomonadaceae bacterium
AGGCGCGGGGCACAGCTATGCGGATCAAGCTGTGCCCCGCGCCTCCCACGGCGGGCGGCCTTACAACGTCCGGCCGACGACGAACGCCGAAGACGTTGTTTTCGCACGCCTGTTTGGTGCATGATTGTGCCTCCCCTGAACCCACAGGCGTGAGAGATTGTCGGGCCCGGCGCGCGGGCGGAGCGGAAGGCTTTGGAGAAACAGAAGAACATCGTCGACCAGCAGGAGCCGCCCCGGGACGAGGAGACGGCCGCGGCGCTCGCGCTCACGGAGGAGCGCACGCGCGTCGTGCTGCGGCTCGCCTCGCGCTCGGCGCTGTGGGTCGCCGTCTTAGTCCTCGTCATCCACTACGCGTTCGAGACGGTGCGCTGGGTCTTCTACGCCCTGACCGGCGTCCTGCTCGTCGTCGTCTTCGCCATCTTCTTCGCCTACCTCATCTCGCCGCTCATCGAGCTGGTGCGCAGGGGGCTGGCGACGCAGGGGCGCGGCGGCGAGCCGCGGCTGCTCCCGCGCACGGCCGCCATCGCCGTCGTCTACGTCGTCATCTTCGGCTCGCTGGGGCTCGGCGCGTGGGTGCTCACGCCGAGACTGGGGACGCAGATGGCCGAGATCACGCAGCAGGCGCCCGGCTACATCACCAACGCGCAGCAGCGCGCCGACCGCCTCAACCGCGCCCTCGCCGAGCTGAACCTGCCGAAGTCCGTGCGCGACTCGGCCAACAAGACGGTCTCGGCGGCCATCGACGACGCGGGCAAGTACATCACGGGCGAGGGCTTTACGAGCGCCATCAACCTGCTCGGCTACCTGCCCTACGTCGTCCTCATCCCCATCCTCGCCTTCTTCTTCCTGAAGGACGCCGACAGCTTCCGCCGCTCGGCGCTGATGATGCTGCCGCAGGGGCGCATCCGCTGGCGCGGCGACGAGCTGTTCCAGGACATTAACTCGACGCTGGCCGCCTACATCCGCGCGCAGCTAACGGCGTGCCTGATCATCGGCGTCATCTGCACCGCGGCCTTCGCCATCCTCGGCGTGCGCTACGCGCTGGTGCTGGGGCTCGTCGCCGGGCTGCTGGAGTTCATCCCGCTGCTGGGGCCCGTCGTCGTCGCGGTGCTGGCGGGGACGGTCGCAGGGTTCGACGGCTTGACCAAGGCGCTCGTCGTCCTCGTCTTCCTCGGCGTGCTGCGCATCGTGCAGGACTACGTGCTCTACCCCCGCCTCATCGGCTCCGGCATCCACCTCCACCCGCTCGCGGTCATCCTCGCCATCCTGGCCGGGCACGAGCTGGCGGGCGTGGCCGGCATCTTCCTCGCCATCCCCGTCATCGCCGTCCTGACCGTCACCTACCGCCACTGGCTCGAACACCGCGGGAGCGCCGGGCTGGTCGCCGAGCTGCTCAAGCCCGCCGAGGCGCCCGCCGTCGACACGCCCCCGGCCGCCGAGGCGGCTCTACCTTCTTCGCCCGCCGCCGCCCCGCCCGAGCCGCCGAGCCCCGAGCCCGCCCGATAATTTGGTTGATATTCGCCGCGACTTTGCGGGGGCGTGCCCGGATAGGGCGCGGGGCGGTTAAGTCTGGCAAAGCCCGCCCCGCGCCACTATCAAACTTTGCCGGGCCGTGTGGCACTCGCACACGGCCCGCACACTTCCGCCCGACGTGGCGAGACAGGAGGGCGGCGCAATGACTCAGCCCGCCCCGCAGTCTTTCACCCGACGCGACGCCACGAACGCGCGGCACAGTTATCAGCACGTCGCGGCCGTCGTCAATCGTCTTCTCAATCGAATCATGCAAAGTCTGGACGAAGAGGCGCGGAAGGCTTTCAAGCCTTCAGTCTTTCACACCGTCCACGCTCTGCATGGATTCTTTCACGGTCAAGACCTGTCGAAGCGGGGCAAGGCGTTGATGAAGTCTCATCAATTCGTCACACCGTATTTCGATTATGTCGGGAAGCCCGAGAACGCCGCGAAGTTCATGGGCTCCAGACTCGACGCGCTACGCGCGGCCGAGGTCGCTTGCGGGCGCGGGTTCGTCACCATCGAACGCGCGGACGGCGTGACACAGCTTTTCACTTGGTACAAGGCGCACCCGCTACTCGACGCCGCCGAGGCCGTCTACTTCAAAGCCCGACAGTCCGAAAGCTACTGGAAAAACGCGCGCGCGGCCGTAACGGATGAGTTGCTAGACGAGGCAATCGCCGCGCTCCCTGTCGTCACACCTACACGGAAGCCCGAGGCGGAAAGGCCAGCGCCCGAGTGCGGACACTCGGCAGGCTCGGGAGAGTGCGATGAGTGCGAAGACTGGGCCTCGGGCGACCTGGCGGGCGGACAAGTGCTCAAAGGCCGCTGGACGAAATGGGAGAACACCGCGCAGGCAATTTTAGAGGCCGAGTTTGATGCGGGCGGCGACCCGGCTTTAGTCGCGGAGGCACGGGCCGCTAAGCTGATCCAGATGGGCAAGGCCATCAAACAGAAGAGGGCACGCGAGGTGCTGCGCTCCGCGTTAACCCGCTCGGCCGACGTGATCGCTGACGGGCCGGCGTCATACCCGGCCGAGCCTTCGACGGCGCAGATTCTCGCCGAGGTGGACGCGGGCGCGTGGGACAGTGGTAAAGACAGTGTTACCGATTCTGAGGGAGACCCTAGAGAAATTTCTCTAGGGGGTACGCTGGAAGCAGCGCCCGTCCAAACCTTTGCGGAAGAGGCCGGCGCGGAAGAGTCAGAATCCGAGGCGCTGCCGTTCGCGCTGGATATGGCCGAGCAGGGGCTCGCGGTCTTCCCCGTCTACGGATGCACGGACGGCGTTTGTCACTGTCGGAAGGGCTCGGAGTGTCGGAGCGCGGGAAAGCACCCCATACCCGCGCTGACGCCCCGAGGCGTCAAGAACGCGACGACGGATACGGCCAAAATCCGCCGATGGTTTGCGAAAGAGCCACACGCAAATCTCGCGTGGGCTATGGGCGGAAGCCTTCGCCTCATCGGCGTGGACGTAGACCCACGCTCGGGCGGCGACGCTTCGCTCTGTGATCTAGTCGAAGCGCACGGCGACGCATGGCTCGAAACCTTCACCGTCCGCACCGGCTCGCTCGGTACTCACTTTATTTTCCGCTTGCCCGAAGGCGTCGAGCCGCACCGCGCCAAGCTCGCCCCCGGCATAGACCTAAAAGCAGAGGGCGGCTACCTCGTCGCCCCGCCGAGCGTTCACGCCTCAGGGCGTAGATATGAGGTCGAGAAAAACATCTACATCGCGGAAGCCCCGGTGTGGCTCGTCGAAGAGTTGACGCGCGCCGAGGGCGAACCCGCGCGCGTCCCCGTGGACTTCCAAGCCTACCGTGACCGCAAAGCTTCGGGCAGCGGCCCCGTCATTGTCGAAGGCGAGCGCAACGAAAGACTCTTCCGCGTCGGCTGCGCCTTGTGGGGCAAGGGCGAAGTTTCGAGCCGTGGCGACCTACTCGCCGAGTTAATGCGGGTTAACTCGGAAAGAGTTTCGCCCCCGCTCGAATCAAACGAGGTCTACAAGATCGTTGACAGCATCGCAGGACGCTACCCGCCCGGCATGCCGATACAAGATGGCGCAGCGTGAGCGGGGATTGAAAAAAGGTGTAGCACAATGGGCGTAGAAACCCGAGGCGGAAACTTTTACTACTACCGCAAGAAACGGGACGGCGGGCGCGTCGTCTCTGAGTATGTTGGCGGTGGTTGCATCGGCGCTCTCTGTGCGCAGCTCGACGCGGCCGAGCGCGCGGAAGAGAAGGCGCAGCGGGCGCAGGAGCGGAAAGGCCGGGAGGCCGACGAGGCTTTGGACAAATTGCTCGACGTTATCGGGGCCGCACTACGCACGGCCGCCGCGTGCGAGCTGCGCGCGGCAGGGTGTCACAACCATAAAGGCGAATGGAGGGTTATCCGAGGTGGCAAAGATAGCTAAAGACAAGGCCGGGCTCAAACTCGTCACGGAAGAGACGCGGGACGTTGAAAAGCAGTTCCGCGACCTGTACGACCGGGCGAACCAAAAGACGCCCGCCGCAGGGGTGGCCGCCGAACGCCTGAGCGACCTGATAAGCGCCAACGTGGACGCGCGGCTCTGGGAGCGCATCAAAGGCCCACTGAGCGTGGCGCAGGACTTCGCTCTAGAGCACTCGCCGGGTGTGTCGCCGGGCGTGCGGGTCTGCTGGCGCGCACGCCTCGCCGACATCCGAAAAGACCTCGCGGGCGAGAATCCGTCCGAGGTCGAAAGCCT
>DASVSK010000751.1:0-1590 GCA_036388135.1 Pyrinomonadaceae bacterium
CTCGACCGCGCGCGGCTCGGCCTTGCCGCCGCCGGCTTCCGACGCGGCCCCCGACTTCGCGCCGCCCCCGCCGCGCCCGCCCCGCGTGGGGTTGAAGCGGTCGAGCAGCCAGCCGAAGGCGAAGAGCAGCAGGAAGGCGACGACGTAGATGACCCAGCCCGAGAACTCGTGGAAGAAGCCGTCGGCGACCTCCGTGCCGTAGTAGCGCGCGAGGATGCCGGTGCCGCTCACGCGCGCGGCGTTGGTGATGATGGCGATGGGCACCGCCGCCAGCACGATGAGCACGGCGCGCAGGGTTCGGAAGCGCGCCAGCCTGCGCCCGCCGGCCGTGTCGGCGTCGCCGTCGTCCGAGGGGCCTGTGAAGTAGGCGAAGACGACGGCCAGCGTGACGAGCGTCATCAGGCTGCGGATGCCGCTGCACGCCTCGACGACTTCGAGCTTCTTCGTCGTCGTCGAGCCCAGCGGGTACAGCTCGATCACGTTGCCCTCGCGCAGCACGGGGATGTCGAACGTGCGCATGGCCCAGACGGCGCAGCGCGACGCGAAGAGTTGCAGCGGGAAGGCGACCTTGTTGAAGAGGATGGTCGGGACGGGGATGGCGAGCGCCAGCAGGAAGAGCGGCACCAGCACGGCGCGCAGCATCCGCCAGCCCCAGAAGTAGACGGCGAGCCCCGCGAGCAGCAGGACGAGCGAGGCGCGCTGCGTGAACAGCTCGGCCCCGGCCGTCCCGACCCACAGCATGAGGAGCGCCGCGACGGCCGCCGCCGCGCCCCAGCCGACCCGCGGGCGCTTCTCGATGCCGGCCAGGAGGTCGCGCTCGACCCACAGTATGTAGCCGATGACGAACGGGATGAGGAGTCCGTGCGAGTAGTTCTCGTCGTCCCACCAGAAGCGGCCGAGGCGCGCGAGCACGCCCCAGTAGGCGAACGCCACCGCGGCCGCGACGACGAGCGGCTTCCAGACTCTTTCGGGCGAAATGGGAGGGGGCATGTTTGACAAGATTTGCTGAAGGCCGGCTCCCGGCGCTCCGCGGGGCTTAAAGAAAACGGGGCGCGCGGGGCGGGGACGCCTCCCGCGCCATTTCAGCTTAACCCATCCGGAGACGGGCGGGCAACAAAATTAAAGGCGGAAGGGTGAAGAAGGTTGATTCATTGATTCGCCGATCCACCGATTCGCTGTTAACCGAACCGATGACGCGATGAGTCAAACCCTCTTCAGCCTCCCGCCTTCCCCCGCGTACGCGCTACCACTGCCTGAAGCGGTCGCGGTACTCGGCGGAGCTGAGGAAAGCCTTGACCATTTCGGCGCGCTGGTAGTCGCCGCCGAACTGTTCGAGCTTGTCCAACCAGTAGGCGTAGCCCCCGGCGTCGGGGTTGCGCCGCAGGTAGCCGAAGTATTGCATCAGGACGAACGCCTTGTTTGACTCAAGCCGCGAGAACTCGTCGTTCTCGATCACCTTCGCCAGCACGTCGGCGCGCGACGCGCCCGCCGCCAGCGACGCCACCAGCGCGTCGCGCTCGCCCGGCGCGCCCGCCACGCCCATCGAGGCGTAGAGCGCGTCGACGAACTGCGCGGCCGTAAGCCGGTCGT
>DASVSK010000752.1:0-1726 GCA_036388135.1 Pyrinomonadaceae bacterium
CGCGAGGTCGAAGTAGGGCGCGTCGAAAACGACCGTGCGAGATTTGAGCCGCGCCGCGAAAGGGCCGAGACGCGTCCCCTCCTGCCACACGGAATACGTCTCCGGGTCGAAATGTACGGCGGCCCAGCGGCCGGCCCGCTCCGGCGAGAGTCCCGTGCTGACGTGCTCCCACGCGAGGCCGGAGCGCTGTGCCGGGCCGTGGTCCAGAAGGTATCTGGCGCTCCGCTCACGCAGGCGCGCCAGCTCCGGCAGCTCGCCCGCTTCGATGAATCGGCGTTCGAGCGACTCCTCGTACCCGTCCAGGCCGACGGCTATGACTCTCTGCATGTTCGATGTGACTCCGATGGGTTGATGGCCGGAAGATGTGCGGGCGCGCGAGACTTCCCGGCCCCGTTTATGAACGCCCGACACGCCTCGCCCTCGCGGCCTCCCGCTGAGTCGTGCAGAGCCAGAGGGCTTCGTGGAATAGGAAGGCCGGGCTGTGAATCAGAAGCTCCTTATAGTAAAGCTTCAGCATCAATTTCCTGCTGACCCACGTGGCGTACCGGTCGTTCGAGATGCCCTGAGTGTCGTAGTATTTTACTAGCGGTTCCGTGAGGCGATGAAACTCACACCGCCTCGACAGGCGGATGAACATCTCCAGGTCTTCGAACGCCGGCAAGCTCTCGTTGAAATGTCCGGCCGCGTCCAGGTATTCGCGCTTGATGACGGTAGACTGAACGCCGAGGTTGCACACCTGATAGAACCGGATGGCAGGGTTGATGAGACGGTCGGAGGGTCCGCTGGGGGCCGAAAAATAGATTGCGGTGCCGTCGCTAAATATTCTTTGCATGTCTGAATAGACCATGCCCAGCCTGACCGACCCGCGCTCGAAGGCCGACATCTGCTTGTCCAGCTTCGACGGCAGCCACTCGTCGTCCGAATCCTGAAAGGCCAAAAACTTCCCACGCGCCGTCCGAATACCGACGTTCCGCGCCGCGCCCGCGCCTGTATTGCGTGAAAGTGGAATGTACCTGATGCGCCGGTCGCGGAAGCCGGCTACCACGCCGGACGTCTCATCCGTCGAGCCGTCGTCAATCACAATCAGTTCAAAGTCTGTGTAGCTCTGCCCCAGAACACTTCGGATGGAGCGGCCGAGCAGCTCGGCGCGATTGTAGGTCGGAAGTACGATGCTGACGGCGGGACTGGTTCCCGCACCCGACGGATCAGCGGACATTACGCGCTCCTGTTACGTGGTCGAAGAAGCCGGGCCCGTGCACGGCTCCGGTCCGCGGGTCGTCAGCGTCGCAGGCGGTCAGGTGGACGAGCGGCTCCGTCCCCGCGTAAAGCCAGAACCCTCCTCGCATGAAAGCCGGTCTCTCCCCGACGACGAGCCCTGAGACCTCTACGTAGAAGTCTCGGACCCTTTCGAGCAACTCACGCGGGGGCGTAATGTTGAAGTGACTCAAGCCTACAGTGTTCATCGCTTGACCTTTCGGTAGTGTCACCCGAGAGCGCCTAACGCCTGCGTTCAGCGGCGGGCGCGGCCCGTCTGCTGCAACCCATTGTTCGGCGGCCCGGTCGCCCGGCCCTCCGCATCAGTTCGACGTTGCGACGACGAGCCGAAGACCGACGTCGAGCGCGTCAAGGTTCCTCAGGTGCCCATGGCGCTCGTCCCACAGGCCGCTGGCCAGGTCGCGGGATACTTCGGCGACAACACGGTCGACAACGTCGGTCGGCAGGCGCG
>DASVSK010000753.1:0-7825 GCA_036388135.1 Pyrinomonadaceae bacterium
CATCGCCGCCACCAACCGCGACCTGGCGTCGATGGTCAAGCAGGGCTCCTTCCGCGAAGACCTCTTCTACCGCATCTCGGTCATCCCGATAGAGCTTCCGCCCCTGCGCGAGCGGCGCGAGGACATCCCAGAGCTGGTCGACCACTTCATAGAGAAGTTCTGCCGCCTGACGGGCCGCGACCTGCGCGTCTCGGCGCGCGCACGCGAGCTGCTCGAAGCCTACGCGTGGCACGGCAACGTCCGCGAGCTTGAGCACACCATCGAGCGCGCCGTCGCCCTGGAGCGCACCGACACCATCCAGCCCGAGGCGCTCCCGCAGTCGGTGAGCGACTACAACCCGGCCGTCGTCACGCCCTCCGAGTCGGGGCTGCCCGAGGAGGGGCTCAACCTCGTCGCGCACCTCGAACACCTGGAGAAGACCTACCTGCTCGAAGCGCTCCGGCGCACGGGCGGCAACCAGACGCGCGCGGCCGAAGTCCTCCACCTCTCGGTGCGCTCCCTGCGCCACCTCCTCGACAAGCACGGCATCCGCAGCATGACCGCCCAGCTCCGCTCCGACGCCGCCTCGCGCGGCTCCTCCGACGTCTGAAGCCCCCGTTTTACGGAAGTTCTCACGCCGGCTTTCAGGATTACCCACGGGTCTATTCCCATTCGGGCGGCCGGCGCGGGTGTTGGCAATTTATGTCAGCGGGCGGCTGACGAACTTTGTTACCGTCCCGGGCGGCGTCACCCGGCGTCGCCCGCGTCCCGCCCCGCCGCTGCAAATTTTCCTGCGAATCTGGCCTATTTTGCTCCGCACGCCCGCGCGGCCGCTGTGGCACGCACCTTGTCTTAGGTAATGCCGACCGGAAGTCGCGCGCGACCGGACGCGTAGCCTGAGACGATGGCCGACGGCGCGAGATGGAAACTTCACCCAAAAAAAAACTTTCTCTCAAGGAGCACCGTTAAGAAGATGCAACAGAAAAAAGGCCAGAAGGGCTTCTCGCTCATCGAGCTGCTGATCGTCGTCGCGATCATCGGCATCATCGCCGCCATCGCCATCCCCAACCTCCTCGCTTCCCGCCGCGCCGCCAACGAGGCGTCCGCCATCTCCGCCCTCCGCACCGTGGGCACCGCCGAGAGCACCTACTCCTCGACGCTCGGCTTCGGCTCCTACGGCGACATGGATGACCTGGAAGACGCCCAGCTCGTCGACGCGTCGATCGTCGCCGCCGACGGCAGCGCCGCCGACAAGACCAAGAGCGGTTACGGCTTCGGGATTCGGAACGCCGACGGCAGCGGGTACGAGTCGGCCGCCACGCGCTTCAGCGACAACAGCGGCACGCGCAACTTCGTCTCCGACGAGGCCGGCGTCATCTACGCCACCACCAGCGTCGCCGGGGCGGTCACCTTCGCCTCGACCAACGCCAAGGCCATCGGCAACTAGGTAGCGCCGTCGTCCGAACGCTTCGCGGGGGCGCTGTCTACACAGACGCGCCCCCGCTTTCTTTTTTCACCGCGAGGCCCGACGGCGGGCCTTTCCTGAGGGGTCGCGGGGCGACCCCGCCGCGGGTGGGCAGATTGGCAGAGGCGGTGGGTGTCGAAAGCCGAAGGCGGCGGTAAACATTCTCCGCCCCACCCGTTTGGAGCAGCTCGCACCATGAAACCAACTGAGTCCCGAGAAACTCCCCCCGCGGCCGGCGGGCACCGTCCCGGCGCTCCGCGGCGGCACGCGGGGCGGGCGCGCGGCTTCTCGCTCATCGAGCTGCTGATCGTCGTCGCCATCATCGGCATCGTCGCCGCCATCGCCATCCCGAACCTCGTCGCCTCCCGCCGCGCCGCCAACGAGGCCGCGGCCATCTCCGCCGTCCGCACCCTCTCCAGCGCGGAAGAGGGGTACCGGGCGACCTTCGGCTCGGGGAGCTTCGGGACGTTCCCGGAGCTGGTCGCGCGGCAGATGGTCGACCCCGTCCTCGCCGAAGCGACCGCCGTGAACAAGGCGAAGAGCGGCTACATCTACGCCCTTACCGTCACGCCGGACAGGGCGACCTACTGCGTGGGCGCGGCCCCGGCGACCGATTTTCAGGGCACGCGAAATTTCTCGACGGACACGCCGGGCGTCATCTACCTCCACACCCTCGACGTCGCGAACCCGCCCGCCTCGACCGCGGGAGGGACGCCGTTGAGAAACTGAGGCCCCGGCGCGGCAGCCTCGCGCCGCGCCTTCATGCCTGACCGCCGTGCGCACACCTTCACCCTCCAGCATCGTTTCCCGCCTCAAACGCCTCGCGGCCGGCGAGCCCCTGCGCGTCGCCGCCGCCCTGTGGCCGCTCGTCCTGCTGACGCCTTATTTCCCCTGGCTCCCCCGCCCGGTCAACGGCGGGCTGACGTGGCGGCAGGAGGGGGCGCTGGCGGCGCTGCTCTGCCTCGCCTTCGGGCTGCTGCTCCGGAGGCGCGCGGCGGAGCGCGGCGCGCACGCGCCGGCGGGCCCGGATAGACTTAACGGCCTCCTGACCGCCTCGCTCGCGGCCTACGTCCTGTGGAGCGCAGCTTCGGCGACGCGTGCGCCCGCCGCCTTCGCCGCATGGCACTACGCGCTCTCCTGGCTCTCCTACCTCCTGTTCTTCCTGCTGTTGCGGCGCGGCGCGGCGAGCCCCCGCCTGCTGCTGTACTCACACACGGCGCTCGCCGTCGTCGTCTTCGTCATCAGCCTCTCGTGCGTCATCGGCCACTACGGCTCGGCCGACTCGCTCATCCGGCGCAACGGGCTCGGCGAGCCGATGGCGGTCGCCGTCCCGCTCTTCGCCGCCCTCGCCATGCGCCTGCGCAGCCGCCGCGCGGCCGCGCTCTGCGGGGTGACGGCGGTGACGGCGTGGCTCTCGACGTTGCAGGTGGCCGAGCGCTCGCCGTTCCTCGGCGCGCTGGTCGGGCTGGCGCTGCTCGGCGCGGCCATGACCTTCTTCGCGCACCACAGGCCGCGCAGCCTCCGGCGCGTGCTGCTGGTGTGCGGGGCGCTCTGCGCCTGCGTCGTCGTTCAGGCGGTGCCCTCGCCGTTCGCGCAATCCGCCCACCGGCCCATTCACACGCGCCTTAAAGAGACCTCGGCCTCGGAGCTGAACACGCGGTCGCGGATGCTCTACTGGGGCGCGGCGCTTGAGATGTGGCGCGCGCGGCCGCTCGACGGCGTCGGCGCGGGCAACTACGACGCGTCGTTCCCACGGGCGCGCGCCTCCTTCACCACACGCCACCCGGACTCGCCGCTCGCGGAGGTCAACGAGCAGTTCCTGACCACCGGCGCTCATAACGAATACCTGCAAATCCTGGCCGAGCTGGGTGCCGTCGGCCTGGCGCTGTTCGTGACCTTCGCCGGGGGGCTCTTGCTCGCGGCGTGGCGCGCGCTCCGGGGTTCGCGGAGCCCGCTCGCGCCGGGGGCCGTGGCGAGCCTCGCCGTCTTCGCCATCAGCTCCGGCGCAAGCTCCATCTCTTTCCGCTGGATGGGCAGCGGCCTGCTCTTCTTCTGCGCCGCCGCGCTCGTCTCCCGGCTGGCGCTCGCCGCGTCGCGCCCGGAAGTCGCGCGGCTGCCGTCGGCGGCGCGCCCCCCGCGCCTCCCGGCCGCCCACGGGCGCGCGGCGCGCGCCTGCGGCCTGGCCCTCGCCGCCGTAGTTCTCGGCGTGATGTGCGTGCAGGCTGTGAGCGTCCTCCAGCTCGCGCGCGCGCAGGCCGCCCCCGACCCCGCGCGCGCCGAGGGACTCTACAGAGCGGCGCTCGCCTGGAACCCGCTCGACCCGGCGACGCATTACAACTACGGCATCTGGCTCTACTTCCGTAAGCGCGAGGGCGAGGCCGTGCCGCACCTGCGCTTCGCGGCCGAGCACGGCTTCAACGCCTCGCCCTGCTACGCCTACCTCGCGGGGGCCGAAGCGAACTCCGGCGACCTGGCCGCCTCGGAGCGCACGCTCGCCCGCGCCGTGGCCGTCTACCCGCGCTCCGTTTTCATGCGCGTGCGGCACGCGGCCGCGCTCGGGAGGCTGGGGCGCGCGGCCGAGGCCGAGTTGGAAATGTCCGCCGCGCTCCTGATAGACTCGCGTGCCGCTCGCGGCTGGCAACAGTTGATCGAGCGCGACATCGACCCGGCAGTCGAGGCCGCGAGGCTGGACGCTGCCGCCATCGCCATGCCCGGCCAACTCATCCCCCAGGAGGGGGTCTTCGCCGTCCTGGAGGAGAACGAGAAGCGATTCCCGGCGGCCGTCACCTCCGGGTGGCGCGCGCGCGCATTCAAACTCCGATGAATAGAAGACTCACGATGCCCGAATTGACCGTCGCAACGAAAACCGAGGCCGCCGCGGGGCGGCGCGCGCGCGCCGGGTCGGCGGGCGCGGGGCGCGCGGCCGCCCGCGTCGCGGCCATCGCGCGCAACACCTTCCGCGAGGCCGTGCGCGACCGCGTGCTCTACAACCTCGTCCTCTTCGTGCTCATCCTGACGGGCGGCGCGGTCTTCCTCGGCGAGCTGTCGGCGGCGCAGGAGACGAAGATCATCGTCGACATGGGGCTCTCGGCGGCGCTCCTCTTCGGCGTCTTCATCGCCATCTTCGTCGGCGTCAGTCTCGTCTACAAGGAGATCGAGCGGCGCACCGTCTACGCCATCTTCGCCAAGCCGGTCGGGCGCGGCGAGTTCCTCCTGGGCAAGTACCTCGGGCTGTGCCTGACGCTCGCGGTCAACGTCGCGGTGATGGGCGCGGGCGTGTCGCTCGCGCTGCTCTACGTGCGCGGCGGGTGGGACCCGCTGGCGCTGAGCATCTGGCCGGCGGTGGCGCTCGTCTACGTCGAGCTGATGATCCTCGTCGCCGTCGCGCTCCTCTTCTCCTCCTTCTCGTCGCCCGCGCTCTCGGCGCTGATGACCTTCGCGGTCTTCGTCATCGGCCACTTCAGCGCGGCGCTCAAGGATTTGGCGGCGACGGCGGGCGGCGCGTCGCGCGCCCTCTTCGCGGCGCTCTACTACCTGCTGCCGAACCTCTCGAACTACGCCTACATCACGGCTGCCTCGCACGGGCGCACGCCGACGGCGGCCGACTTCTTCGGCGGCGTCGCCTACGGGCTCGCCTACATCGCCGTGCTGCTCGCGGCCTCGGCGCTCGTCTTCCAGCGCCGCAACTTCAAATGAACCAGCCCGAGGAAAAAACCGTTGGGAGCCCGGCCGCCAATGCCGGCCCGGGGGGCGCGAAGACCCCGGCGGACGATTCGACGCCGGCCGAAGAGTTCGCGGCCTCGCGCTCGGCGGTGGCGCGGCGCGAGCGGGCGCGCGACGCACTGCTCGCGGTCGTCGTCGTCGCGGGGCTCGCCTCCTCGTTCGCGCTCTCGCGCCTGCTCGACGCGCGCCGCCCCGCGGAAGACCCCTTCGCCTCCTACGAGGAGCTTTACGTCAGCCCGGAGAATGCGCGGCGGATGAGCCTCGCCTTCAACGGGCTCGCGGCCGACTGGTACTGGCTGCGCTCGCTCCAGTACGTCGGGCGCAAGGTCGCGGCCTTCCGCGGCGACTTCTCGCTCGACGACATGCGCCCGCTCGACATACGCAACCTCGGCGCGCTGCTCGAACAGTCGACGGCGCTCGACCCGCAGTTCATGGCCGCCTACGAGTTCGGCGCGGTCGTCCTCCCGCCCATCGACCGCGAGGCGGCCGTCCGCCTCGTCGGGCGCGGGATACGCGAGAACCCGCACGAGTGGCGGCTCTATCACCACCTCGGCTACATCCACTGGCAGGCGGGGCGCTTCGGCGAGGCGGCCGATGCGTACGCGGCCGGCGCGCGCGTCGCGGGCGCGCCCGGCTGGATGGACGCCATGGCCGCGCAGTTGAACGAGCACGGCGGCAGCCGCGGCGTCGCGCGCGAGATTTACCGGCGCACCTACCAGGAGTCCGCCGACGAGCAGGTCAGGGCGCTGGCCGCGAGCCGCCTCGCGCAGCTCGACTCGCTCGACGAGCGCGAGCTAATACGGCGCGCGCTCTCCGAGTTCCGCGCACGCGCCGCGCGCTGCCCCGCCTCCTGGCGCGAGGTGGCCCCGGCGCTGCGCGCCGCGAGGCTTCGGCTCGACGCGGCGGGCGCGCCGCTCGACCCGTCTGACGTGCCCTACGCGCTCGACGCCGCGGCCTGCGACGTAAAGCTCGACGCGCGCTCGCGCATCCCGAAGAAATGAGGTCAAACAAGATGGCGACACCGGCTGTCGAGATTCAAGACCTGTCGAAGGACTACGAGGTCGGCTTCCTGCGCAAGCGCAAGGTGCGCGCGCTCGACGGGCTCACGCTCTCGGTCGGGCGCGGCGAAATCTTCGGCTTCCTCGGGGCCAACGGCGCGGGCAAGACGACGACGCTCAAGCTGCTGATGCGGCTGATGTACCCGACCGGGGGCTCGGCGCGCATACTCGGCCGCGACATCGGCGACACCTCGATGCACGCCGAAATAGGCTACCTCCCCGAGCACCCCTACTTCTACGACTACCTGACGGCGCGCGAGCTTCTCGAATACTGCGCCGAGCTGTTCGGCTACGCGCGCGCCGAGCGTAAGCGGCGCGCGGCCGAGATGCTCGGGCGCGTGCGGCTCGAAGAGAAGTCTTGGGACAAGCAGCTCCGCAAGTTCTCGAAGGGGATGTTGCAGCGCGTCGGGCTGGCGCAGGCGCTCGTCAACGACCCTTCGGTCGTCTTCCTCGACGAGCCGATGTCGGGGCTCGACCCCGTCGGGCGGCGCGAGGTGCGCGACCTCATCGCCGGTCTGCGCACGACGGGCACGACCGTCTTCCTCTGCTCGCACATCCTCTCCGACGTCGAGGTGCTCTGCGACCGCGCCGCCGTCATGCGCAAAGGAAGGCTCGCGCACATCGGCCCGCTCGAAGAGCTGCGCGGCGCGGGGCGGGAGCGCCCGATGGAGGTCGTGGTGTCGACGCCCGACGCGCCGCGGCTCGAAGCGTCTCTCGCGGGACTCGGGGGGGCGCGCCTGACGGCCACGCCGGGCGGCGCGCGCGTCGAGGTGCCGACCGAGGCCGAGGTCGACGAAGTGCTCCGCGCGGCGCGCGGCGCGGGTGCGCGACTCGTCGCCGTTCAGCCCGTCGGCAACCCGCTCGAAGAGTTGTTCGTCAGTGAGCAGTAGGCAGTAGGCAGTTAAGCCGAAGCCGGGCGGAGCATATAGCACAAGGCAGCCGCGTCTGATGAGACGCGGCTGCCTTGTGCTATATATCAAGTTCGGTTCTTTTCTTAACTGCCTGCTGTCGTCTGCCTACTGCCTGCTATTTAAACCGCACGCCCGTCAGCTCAAGCTTGAGCTGCGCGGGGCGGTTGTCCGAGGGGAAGTTGAGGCCGATGGCGGGCGAGGCGGTGCGGTTCATCTCGATCTCTTCCTGGGTGACGTAGGTGCGCTCGCGGATGGTCTGGCCGCGTAGGTCGAGCCCCGCGGCGCGGAACTCAAGCCCGCTGACGACGCGCCCCGTGAAGTTGCGCACGGTCGGCTTCATCGTCACGACGTAGTTGCCGAGGGCGTTGCCGCCGATGGTCGCGTTCTCGTCCGGGTCGAAGTCCACGACCAGCTTGTCGCCCGGGAACTCGGGCGAGCCCGGCCGGAGCGCGCCCTCTAGACGCTCCTCGCCCGGCTTCGCGGACGGGCGGCTGGCGAGGTAGGCGAGCCCCCCGACGAGCAGCAGCGCGACGACCGCGACCGCCGCGTAAATTATCAGGCGAGACTTATCCGGCTCTTCCCGCCTCCCGCCGAAAGAAGACATCGGGACGGCGCGCGGAGGCTCCGGCGCGGTCAACGTCTGCGCGCCGCCCTCGCCGGCGGCGGGCTTCCCACAGTGCGGGCAGAAC
>DASVSK010000754.1:0-1540 GCA_036388135.1 Pyrinomonadaceae bacterium
AAGTCAGGAACTCTTAAAGATGAAACGAGCCGAGGTTAAATCAATTCGCAGCCGGCCGGCGTCCCTGCTGGCCGCCTTCTCGCTGGCGCTCGCGCTCGTCGGCGCGGGGCTGGCCCAAAGCCCGCCGCCCGCCGCGGTCAAAGCGGAGGCCGCGCGGGCCTACCGGCAGAAGGCGAGCGCCGACGCGCTCGCGTGGGCTGACGCCGAGCTTAAGAAGATGACGCTTGAGCAGAAGGCTGGGCAGCTCATCTCGGTCGGCGTCAACGCGCGCTTCCTCAACCAGGAGAGCGCCGAGTTCAAGGAGCTGCGCCGCCACGTCGAGCAGAACCACGTCGGCGGCATCATCCTCTTCCGCGGCCCCGTCTACGAGTCCGTCCACCTCGTCAACCGCATGCAGCAGCTCGCGCGGCTGCCGCTGCTCATCTCGGCCGACCTCGAAGCCGGGAGCGGCATGCGCTTCGAGGACACGGTCAACCTGCCCTGGAGCATGGCGCTCGGCGCGACGGGGAACCCGGAGTACGCGCGCAGGCAGGGCGAGGTGACGGCGCGCGAGGCGCGTGCGCTCGGCGTGCAGCAGGTCTACGCGCCCGTCGCCGACGTCAACAACAACGCCGGCAACCCCGTCATCAACGTCCGCAGCTTCGGCGAAGACCCGGCCGAGGTCGCGCGCTTCGTCGCAGCCTTCGTCGAGGGGGCGCAGGGCGCGGGCGTCATCGCCACGGCCAAGCACTTCCCCGGCCACGGCGACACGGCGGTGGACTCGCACCGCGGCCTCCCCGTCATCGACGTGGCGCGCTCGCGGCTCGACTCGGTCGAGCTGGTCCCGTTCCGCGCGGCCGTCCGCGCGGGCGTCGGCTCGGTGATGCCGGCGCACATCGGGCTGCCGCAGATAGACCCGACGCAGGTGAGCCCGCTCCCGCGCGAGTCTATCGTCCGCCCGGCTTACGCCGAGCGCGAGGTCTTCGTCGAGAACGCCGTGCTGCCCGGCACGCTCTCGCACGCCGTCAGCACGGGGCTTCTGCGTAAAGACCTCGGCTTCGACGGCCTCGTCGTCACCGACGCGATGGACATGAGCGGGCTGACCATCTACTTCAAGCAGGACGAGGCGGCGGTGCGCGCCGTGCTCGCGGGCGCGGACATGCTGCTCAAGCCCGCCGACCCGGACGCGATGCTGCGCGGGCTGGTCGCGGCGGTGAAGTCGGGGCGGCTCACCGAGCGGCGCGTCGAGGAGTCGGCGCGCAGGATACTCGCCGCCAAGTACGACCTCGGCCTCGCGCGCCAGCGCCAGACGCCCCTCGACCTCATCGACAGGCTCGTCTCCGGCCCCGAGGCCCTGAAGCTGGCCGACGACATCGCCGGGGACGCCGTCACGCTCGTCCGCGACGACGCCAAACTCGTCGCGCGCGAGGACGGCGGCGCGGGCCTGCGCCCCGGTGCGCGCGTCTTCAACCTCGCCATCACGAACGGCGAAGACCGCTTGTGGATAGCGAACCCCTTCGTCTCGCAGATGGCGCGGCTGGGGACGAGGGCCGAGACGGTC
>DASVSK010000755.1:0-3153 GCA_036388135.1 Pyrinomonadaceae bacterium
AGGCGTCGGCCGCCGCGTCGGACTCGCCGAGCCGCGCCAGGGCGTTCCCCGCGTTGTAGAAGAGCTGCGGGTCGAAGCGCTCTTCGCCGAGCATCGAGCGCAGGAGTTCGGCCGCCTCGGCGCGCCGCCCCGCCTCGGTCAGACGCTCGGCCAGGCCGAGGCGCAGACGCCCGCGCTCCGACGGACTCGCGGCCGACTCGGCGCGCGCGCGCAGCGCCTCGACCTCCGCGCTCGTCTCGCCCGATTCGTCGCGCGCCGCGTCCGACTTGTCTAACTTGTCCGCCGACTCTTCGGCCGACTCGTCCGCAGGCTTGTCCGCCCCGGCGCGCGACTCCGCGGCCGCGACGCGCCGCTCGCGCACGGCCTCGCCCGACTTCGCCCCGGCGGGCTTACCCGCCTGCGGCTCCTGCGCCCACGCGCGCGGCGCGCACGCGAGGAGCAGAACCGCCGGGCCGACCTTCAAAAACTTATTCATCACTCGTCCCTCCGCCGTCACCCTTCAGGGCGACGACCGTGCCGCCGAAGCCGACCGCCCACGCGCGACGGCCGACCAGCGAGATGCGTTCGAGCGCGTGCGTCGTCACGCGCCGCGCGTCCGCCCACGTGCGCCCACCGTCGGTCGTGTGCAGCATCGCGCCGCCCGAGCCGACCGCCCAACCCTCGCGCGCGTCGAAGAACTTCACGTCCGAGAGGTCGTCGCCGACGCCCGACGCCTGCGGCCGCCAAGTGCGCCCGCCGTCGGCCGTCGAGAGGATGACGCCCCCGGAGCCGACCGCCCACCCGCGCCCGGTGTCGGCGAACCAGACGGCGTTGAGCCGCCGCGAGAGCCTCCGCGCCGTCGCGTCATGGCGCGCGCCCGGGCCGGGCTCGGCCGCCCGCGGCTCGGGTTGTCGCTGCCCCTCCGCGCCGGACTCCGGGAGGAAGACCGTCCCCGGGTGCCAGCTCGCGCCGCCGTCCGAGGTCTTCAGCACCGTCAGCCCGCCGCCCGAGAGCCAGCCCGTCCGCGCGTCGAAGAAGGACGCGCCGAGCAGCAGGTGGCGCGTCGGCACGCGCTGGCGCGACCACGTCCGGCCGCCGTCCGCCGTGGCGAAGAGTGCGCCCATCTCGCCGTAGACCCACCCGCGCTCGCGGTCCGCGAAACGGACGCCGGCCAGCTTCAGGTCGGCGTCCGCCCCGCGCGTCACCTCGACGCGCGACCAACTGCCGCCGCCGTCCGCCGTCTTCAGCAGGTACGAGACCGACTCGCCCTCCGCCATCGGCATGAACGCGCCGCGCTCGCACAGGAGCCAGCCCGCCCCCGCGTCGTGGAAGAAGACGTCGCGCAGCGAGTCCTCCGTCGGCCGCCGCCTCGACTCCCACGTCGCGCCGCCGTCGGCGGTCGAGAGCAGCGCGCCCTTCCCGCCCGCGGCCCACCCCCGCCGCTCGTCCACGAAGAAGACCGCGTGCAGCCACGCGAACGTCCCCGTCTTCTGCCGCTCCCACGCCCCGCCGCGCGGCGCGGCCTGCGAAAGGGAAAAGGTTAAGGGGTAAAGGCACAGGCAAAGGAACAAGGCCCGCACGCCGCGTACACGGGTCTTAATCCCTTCCCCCTTCCCCCTTCCCCTTTCCCCTTTCACTAGAATCCCCCGGTGAAGATGCGCGCGAAGCTGATGACGGGGAGCGCCTTGATGATCTTGTCGACGGTCTTCCACCTGTTGCCGGGGACGAAAATCTGGTCGCCGGGGCTGAGGAAGTAGTTGTCGGCGGCCCTGCCGCGCTCGATGGCGGAGACGTCGATGGGAATCTGCTTGATCATACGGTCGGCGTCCCAGTGGAGGACGACGACCTTCTTCTTGTTGCCGGTGCCGAGCACGCCGCCCGCCTCGTTGAGCGCCTCCAGCACGCTCAGCCGCCGCGTCATCTGGCGGACGCCGGGCTGCGCCACGTCGCCGATGACGCCGTAGCGCATCGACACGGCCTTCTCCAGCGAGACCGTCACCTTCGGGTCGATGATGTACTCGTCGAGGTGGTGCGCTATCTCGTCGGCCACCTGCTGCGTGGTCTTGCCGGCCACGTGGAGGCCGTCGCGGATGAAGTGGTAGTTGATGCGCCCGTCGGGCGGGACGGTGATGCCCGTCAGGTTGTACCTCTCCAGCCCCGTGCCGAAGAGCCTGACCGAGATGACGTCCTCGGGGCCGAGCGGGTAGCTCGTGAGGAAGTTGTTGTAGTAGGGAAGCTCGACGGCGGCGTCCTCGTCGATGCGGTCGCGGCGATTGGCGAGCGCCTCCTCGGGGACGCCCGGCCGCGCCACGCTCTTGTCGTCGGGCTCCAGCCGCTCGCCCGCGCGCGGCGTCTGCCGCCCGCCGGCGGCGCGGCCGTCGTCCTTCTGCTTCTCCTGCGCGAAGGCGGCGGCCGGCGCGACGAGCGAGAGCGCGAGCGACAGGGCGGCGGCGGCGATTCTCGGATTAGACTTCATAACTTCAAACCTCCAAACGACAACTTCGCGGACTCACGTGCCCCGGCCGAAGAGGATGGTCTTGACGGTCTCGAACAGGATGACGGCGTCGAGCAGCAGGCTCTGGTTCTTGATGTAGTAGAGGTCGTACTGCAACTTCTGGCGCGCGTCCTCGACGGACGCGCCGTAGGGGTACTTGATCTGCGCCCAGCCCGTCAGCCCCGGCTGGATGAGGTGGCGCTGCTCGTAGAAGGGTATCTCGTCGGCGAGCTGTTTGACGAAGTGCGGCCGCTCGGGGCGCGGCCCGACGAAGTTCATCTCGCCGCGCAGGATGTTCCAGAACTGCGGTATCTCGTCGACGCGTATCTTGCGTATCACGCGCCCGACCCGCGTGGCGCGCGCGTCGCCCGCCTTGCTCGCCCAGACGGGGCCGTCCTTCTCGGCGTCGGTGCGCATCGAGCGGAACTTGTAGACGCGGAACGGCCGGCCGTTCTTCCCCACGCGCTCCTGCGAGTAGAGCACGGGACCGGGCGAGTCGAGCTTGATGAGCGCGGCGGTGACGAGCGCGACGGGCAGCGAGACGACCGCGCCGACGAGCGCCGTCACGCGGTGGAACATCGTGCGGATGACCGCCGAGAGCCGCGCCTGCCGCGCGCGCGACGAGAAGATGAGCCACGACGGCCGCATCATGTCGAGCGAGACGCGCCCCGTCAGGCGCT
>DASVSK010000756.1:0-4506 GCA_036388135.1 Pyrinomonadaceae bacterium
CGAGAGCACAGGGCTCGAACGGCACTCGACGCTTCGGCGGGTCGAATTACAGACGGGGAAGGTCTTACAGAAGGTTGACGTGCCGCCCTACTTCTTCGCCGAGGGGTTGACGCTCTTCGGCGGGAAGCTCTACCAACTCACCTGGAAGGGCGAGAAGGGCTTCGTCTACGACCCGCAGACCTTCCAGAAGACCGGAGAGTTTCCGTACGAGGGCGAGGGCTGGGGGCTGACGCACGACGCCGACTCGCTCATCATCAGCGACGGCTCCGACCGGCTCCGCTTCATCGACCCGAACACTTACCAGCTCAAGCGCACGATCAGCGTCAGAGACCGCGACCGCCCCGTCGAGGAGCTGAACGAGCTGGAGTACGTGAAGGGTGAGATTTACGCCAACGTCTGGCACCAGAACCGCGTCGCGCGCATCGACCCGCAGACCGGCCGCGTCCTGGGCTGGATAGACCTGTCGGGGCTGCTCCGGCCCGGCGAGACGAATGACCCCGAGGCCGTTTTAAACGGCATCGCCTACGACGAGCGGGGCGACCGCCTCTTCGTGACCGGCAAGCTCTGGCCGAAACTTTTCGAGGTCAGGCTGAGGCAGAAATAGTCCCCCGGGCATCAAAGAACGGCGATGTCTTTCGAGAGCTACTTCCGCGCGTGCTCCTACGCGATGATCGCGTGCGGCGTGCTGGCGCTCGCCGTCTCGGGCGGGGTCGGCGTGCTGCTCGCCGCCGCGTTCGCCGCGGTGCTTTTCGCCTCCTGGAAGCTCAGCGAGACGCGCTGGCAGTTGTCCGAGCGCGCGGGGATGTTCGTCGTCCTGCTCGCGCTCCCGGCCTTCTATCTCGACTGGAGTGTCCAGCGCGCCGGGGCGACCGACTCGGCCGGCCAGGTCTACGCGGGCGTCAGCGCGCTCGTACACTTCACGCTCCTGCTCTCATCGATCAAGCTCCTCCAGGTCAAATCCGACCGCGACTGGCTTTTCCTTTATCTGATCTCGTTCTTCGAGGTGCTGCTGGCGGCGGGTCTGAGCGCGAACCCCTCGTTCCTCGTCTCGCTCTGCCTCTACGTCTTCGCGGCGCTGCTCGCCGTCGTCTGCTTCGAGCTGAGGAAGTCGAGCCGCGCCGTCCCGAGGAGCGAGAGCCGTCTGCTCGTCGCCAACGAGCCGGGCTTCTTCCGGCGCAGCCGCGGACGCCGACGCGTTAGGGCCGAGCGGGCGCTCCGCCGCCTGCCGCTCGCGGCCGCCTGCCTGTTTCTGGTCATCTTCGGGCTGGCGCTCCCGATCTTCCTCATCACGCCGCGCGCGGCCGAGAACGCCCTGTCGATCCCGGGCGGCGCGGCCTCGTCCGGCTTCGTCGGCTTCTCCGACCACGTCACGCTCGGCGACATCGGCCGGCTGAACGAGAGCAACCAGCTCGTGATGCGCGTCCGCGTCGAGGGCTCGGCGCGCGCGGAGGCTCCGGCCTTGCGCTGGCGCGGCGTCGCGCTCGACCGATTCGACGGGCGAAACTGGGCGCAGTCCGACGCGGCCGCGGGCTACCCGGACTTCGACGGCAACCTCTTCAAGCTGGGCACGACCGAAGACATCACGCGCCTGACCACGCAGACCTTCTTCGTCGAGGCCGTCGACACGCCCGTCATCTTCGCCGCGCCGCGTGCGCTGGCGCTCCAGGGGGCGTTCCCCTACGTCAGGCGCGACCGCGACGACGGCCTCGCCTCACGCCAGCACGCGCTTGAGAGGGTCACTTACACGGTCCACTCCGACACGCACGAGCCGCCGCCCGAGCGTCTGCGCGCCGAATTTGCTACGCGCCCCGCGGGCAACACCCCCAACCTGCGCCGCCCGCTTGAGACATACCTGCAACTGCCCGCGAGCCTCGACACGCGCGTCAGCAGCCTCGCCGTGCTGGTCGCCCAGCAGTCGGGCGCGCGCAACGCCTACGACGCGGCGCGCGCCGTCGAGGCGCACCTGAACCGGAACGCCTACGGCGGCGACTACCGCTACTCGTTGGAGATGCGCGCCGGAGGGCCCGACCCGCTCTCGGACTTCCTCTTTAACGTCCGCGCCGGCCACTGCGAGTACTACGCGACGGCGATGGCGGTCATGATGCGGACGCTGGGCGTGCCGACGCGCTTGGTCAACGGCTTCCAGCCGGGCGAGTACAACGCCGCGGCAGACGCCTACGTCGTCCGGCAGGCGGACGCGCACTCCTGGGTCGAGGTCTACTTCGCGGCGGAGGACGCCTGGGTGGCGTTCGACCCGACGCCTTCGGACGGCCGCCCCGCCGGCACGAGCGGGACGGGGCTCGCGGGCAGCCTCCGGCGCTACGCCGACGCGTTCGAGCTGTTTTGGATTCAGCACGTCGTCGCCTATGATAGGCAGGGCCAGCGCGCTCTTGCGCGCACACTATCCAGTCAGATTAGCTCGTACCGCCTGGCCGCGTCGGAGTCGGCCGACGGCCTGGGCACGCTCTTCGCCGCCCTGACGGACGGACGGGGCGGGGGATTGGCCGCGGCGCTGGGCGCGGCCGCGTCACCCTTTGTGTTCGGGCCGGCGTCGCTCCTCCTCGCGGGCGTCGGGCTGTTGTGGCTCCGCCGCAGGGGGCTGCTGGGGTTCGGGCGCGGCGCGGAGGGCGGAACTGATGCGGCCGCGGCGGCGGTCGTCGAGTTTTACGAACGGATGACCGCGGCGCTCGCGTCGCGCGGTCTGAGCCGCCGCCCCGACGAGACGCCGCTCGAATTCGCCGAGGCGGTCGGCACGCCGGAGGCGCTGGCGATTACGAGGGCTTACAACCGCGTCCGCTTCGGCGCGCGCGACCTGACCGGCGCGGAGGCCGAAGAGGTCGCGCGCCAACTGCGGAGAGTTGAGGAAGGTGACGGGTGATGGGTGACGAGTGATAAGAAGACGGACGAGACCCGCCGTCCCTTCCTGTCACGCGTCACCCGCCGCCCATCACTCGCGTAACACATGAAGAAAGTCGGATTCATCAGCCTGGGCTGCCCGAAGAACCTCGTCGATAGCGAGGTGATGATGGGCCGCCTGAAGCAGCAGGGCTACGAGATTACGAGCGACGCCGCCGAGGCCGACACACTCGTCGTCAACACTTGCGGTTTCATCGACGCGGCGAAGAAGGAGTCCGTCGACGCCATCCTCGAAGCCGCGCGCCTGAAGTCGGAGGGGAAGTGTCAGCGGCTCGTCGTCGCGGGCTGCCTGGTCGAGCGCTACCGCGACGAGCTACGCGCCGAGATGCCCGAGGTCGACGCCTTCATCGGCACCAGCCAGATTAACGACATCACGGCGGTCGCGGACGAGCGCGTCGACACGCGCTCGCTCCCCGTGCTGCCGCTCGGCAACCAGACCGCGACCTACCTCTACGACGAGTCCACGCCGCGCGTGCTCGCCACGCCCGGCCACTACGCCTACGTCAAGATCGCAGAGGGCTGCGACCGCCCGTGCGCCTTCTGCTTCATCCCGCAGATGCGCGGCCACTTCCGCAGCCGCCGCTTCGGCTCGGTCATCGCCGAGGCGCAGCAGTTGGCCGCGCAGGGCGTCAAGGAGCTCATCCTCGTCGCGCAGGACTCCTCGCGCTACGGCGAAGACCTGGGCGAGCAGGACGCGCTCGCCCACCTCATGCGCGAACTGTGTCGCCTCGAAGGCGTCGAGTGGGTGCGCGTGATGTACACGTACCCGACGCACGTCAGCGACGCCTTCCTCGACGTGCTCGCCGCGGAGCCGAAGGCCGTCAAGTATCTCGACATGCCTTTGCAGCACGCCTCGCGCGACGTCCTGCGGCTGATGAGGCGCGGCGGGAGCCGCGAGAGTCTCGAACGCCTCATCGCGCGCGTGAGGGAGCGCGTGCCCGGAATCGCCGTGCGCACAACCTTCATCACGGGCTTTCCCGGCGAGACCGAGGAGGACTTCGGGGAGCTGCTGGCCTTCGTCAAAAACGTCGAGTTCGACCGCGTCGGCGTCTTCACCTACTCGGACGAGGAGGGGACGCACGCCTTCGACCTTCCCGGCAAGGTCGAACCGAAGGTCGCCCGCAAGCGCCGCGACCGGCTGATGCGTGCGCAGTCGCGCATCTCGCTCAAACGCAACCGCGCGCGCGTGGGGCAGACGGTGCGGGTGCTCTTCGAGGGCGCTTCGGAAGAGACCGACCTGCTCTGGCAGGGTCGCACCGAGACGCAGGCGCCCGAGATCGACGGCTGCGTCCTCATCAACGACGCGCCCGAAGGCTTCGAGCCCGAGCCCGGCCGCTTCGTCGACGTCGAGATCACGGAGGCGCAGGAGTACGACCTCGTAGGCAGAATCGTTTGAAAGCCGGTTTCGGCGTGGTAACAACTCCCCAATGACAAAGCCTAAGGAAACCAGCGACTCGCTCAGCCACCCGATAGTCGAGCCGGCGCACATCGTCGTGCCGGAGAGCAGGCGGACGGCCGGCGATTACGTCGCGGTAGCGCTGGCGACGTGGGGCGTCGGGCTCATCCCGCTCGCGCCGGGGACGTGGGGCT
>DASVSK010000757.1:0-4399 GCA_036388135.1 Pyrinomonadaceae bacterium
GCCCGGAGTTCGAGGTGAGTGCGAAGACGGACGAGGGGCCGCACTTCGTCGGCGGGCACGCGCAGGCGACCGTGCAGGCGAGCTACTACGCGGGCGGCGGCCTGCCCGACTCCGAGGTCTACTGGCGCGTGCTGGCCTCGCAGACCACCTTCACGCCGCCCAACCGCGGCGACTACACCTTCGGCCGCTGGACGCCCTGGTGGGATACTTCACACGCGTCCGGCAGCCTCGCGGGCTTGAGCATGGAGCAGTTCAGCGGGCGGACGGACGCCACGGGCAGGCACACGCTCCGCATCGACTTCGACTCGGTCAACCCGCCGCAGCCGACCTCCGTCAGAGCGCAGGTGTCCGTCGCGGACGTCAACCGGCAGGTGTGGACTTCCAGCACCACGATGCTCGTCCACCCCTCGGACCTCTACGTCGGCCTCCGCAGCGAGCGCCTCTTCGTGCAGCAGGGCGAGCCGCTCGTCGTCTCTTCGATAGTCTCAGACCTCGACGGGAAGCTCGTCGCGGGGCGCGAGGTGCGGATGCGCGCCGCGCCGCTCGAATGGAAGCAGACGCGCGGGGAGTGGAAGCAGGTCGAGGGCGAGGCCGAGGAGTGCACGGTCAGGTCGGCCGCCGACGCCGTCAAGTGTACGTTCCGCCCGAAGGCGGGCGGGACGTACCGCGTGACGGCGCGCGTCCACGACGACCGCGAGCGGGCGAACGAGAGTGAGCTGACGCTGTGGGTCGCGGGCGGGAAGAACCCCCCGCGCCGCGACGTCTCGCAGGAGAAGGCCGAGCTGATTCCCGACCGCAAGGAGTACCGCGCCGGCGACACGGCCGAGATACTCGTGCAGGCCCCCTTCTACCCGGCCGAGGCGCTGCTGACGCTGCGCCGCTCGGGGCTCGTCCGCACCGAGCGCTTCCGCATGAACGAGTCCTCGCACACGCTCCGCGTCCCCATCGAGGAGGGCTTCGCGCCGAACGTCTACGCGCCGGTCGACTTAGTCGGCGCGGCCGCGCGCACGAACGACAAGGGGGAGGAGGACCCGAAGCTGCCGAAGCGGCCGGCGTTCGCCTCGGGGCAGTTGAACCTCAGCGTGCCGCCGCTGGCGCGCAAGCTCCAGGTGACGGCCACCCCGCGCGACAAGGCGCTTGAGCCGGGCGGCGAGACGACCGTCTCGGTCGAGGTGAAGGACGCCGCGGGCCGCGCCGTCGAGGGCGGGGAGGTCGCGGTCGTCGTCGTCGACGAGTCTGTGCTGGCGCTGACGGCCTACAAGCTCGAAGACCCGCTGTCGGTCTTCTACGCGCTGCGCGGCGCGGACGTCGCGGACTACCACCTGCGCAAGGATGTGCAACTCGCAGACCCCGGGCAGTTAACCGTCGTCGAGGCGAGTGCCTCCGGCGGCGCGGGCGTGAGCGGGGGCGGGGGCGCGGGCGGGAGCCCGGTGGCCGAGGCCGCGACCGGCACGCGCGATTCCGACGAGGCACCGCCGCCCGCGCCATCGCCCGTGCGCTCGATGGCCCCGACGGCGAAGGGCGAGGCCAACGGTTCCTTGACGAACAGCCCGCAGTCGGCCGGGCAGGAGGCGATACGCCTGCGCGAGAACTTCAACGCGCTCGCCGTCTTCGCGCCGTCCGTGCCGACCGACGCGCGCGGCCGCGCCGAGGTGAAGGTCAAAGTCCCCGACAACCTGACGCGCTACCGCGTGATGGCGGTGTCGGTCGCTGGCGGCAGGCAGTTCGGCTCCGGCGAGTCGGCCGTCACGGCGCGCCAGCCGGTGATGGTGCGCCCGTCCGCGCCGCGCTTCCTCAACTTCGGCGACCGCTTCGAGCTGCCCGTCGTCGTGCAGAACCAGACGGACAGCCCCGCCGTGGTCGACGTCGCCGTGCGCGCCGCGAACGCCGAGCTGACCGACGGCGCGGGCCGCCGCGTCACCGTCCCTGCCAACGACCGCGTCGAAGTCCGCTTCCCGACGTCCGCCTCGTCGGCCGGGCTCGCGCGCTTCCAGGTCGGGGCCGTCTCGGGTCGCTTCGCCGACGCGGCGCAGGTCGAGCTTCCCGTCTGGACGCCCGCCACGACCGAGGCGTTCGCCACCTACGGCGAGGTCGACCAGGGCGGCGCGGTCGTCCAGCCGGTCAAGGCCCCCGCGGACGTCTTCAGGCAGTTCGGCGGGCTCGAAGTCCAGACCTCCTCGACGCAGTTGCAGGCGCTCACGGACGCCGTCCTCTACCTCGTCGCCTACCCCTACGAGTGCTCCGAGCAGTTGGCCTCGCGCGTGCTCGCCGTCGCGGCGCTGCGCGACGTGCTGACGGCCTTCAAGGCCAAGGGCATGCCGACGCCGGACGAGATGAAGGCCGCCGCGGCGCGCGACATCAAGCGGCTCCGGGGGTTGCAGAACGAGGACGGCGGCTTCGCCTTCTGGCGTCGCGGCGACCCTTCGTGGCCTTACGTCAGCATCCACGTCGCGCACGCGCTCGCGCGCGCGAAGGAGAAGGGCTACGACGTGCCGCAGCCGATGCTCGACAGGTCGAAGGCTTACCTGCGCGCCGTCGAGTCGCACATCCCGCGCCGCTACGGCCGCGACGCGCGAAACACGCTCATCGCCTACGCGCTCTACACGCGCGCGCGCATGGGCGACGCCGACGCCGCGCGCGCGCGCAAGCTCATCGCCGGTGAGGGGTTGGAGAAGCTCCAGCTCGAAGCGGTCGGGTGGCTTCTGCCGGTGCTGTCGGGCGACAAGGCTTCGGCGGCCGAGGTCGCGAGCATCCGCCGCCTGCTCGACAACCGCGCCGAGGAGACGGCCGGGACGGCCCACTTCACGACCTCTTACGGGGACGACGACTACCTGCTGCTGCGCTCGGACCGCCGCGCCGACGGCGTCATCCTCGAAGCCCTCATCGGCGACCGCCCCGAGAGCGACCTCATCCCGAAGGTCGCGCGCGGGCTGCTCGCGCACCGCAAGAAGGGGCGGTGGGAGAACACGCAGGAGAACGCCTTCGTGCTGCTCGCGCTCGACCGCTACTTCCGCACTTACGAGAAGGTGACGCCCGACTTCGTCGCGCGCGCGTGGCTCGGCGAAGCCTACGCGGGCGAGCAGCAGTTCCGCGGGCGCTCGACCGACCGCCAGCAGTTCGACGTGCCGATGCGCTACCTCGCGGAGAAGGGCGGCGGCGGCGCGCAGAACCTCGTCATCCAGAAGGAGGGCGCGGGGCGGCTCTACTACCGCGTCGGGATGAGTTACGCGCCGACGAACCTGAAGCTCGCGGCGGCCGACTACGGCTTCACGGTCGAGCGCGCCTACGAGTCTGTAGACGACGCGGCCGACGTGCGGCGCGACGCCGACGGGACCTGGCGCTTGAAGGCGGGGGCGAAGGTGCGCGTGAAGCTGACGGTGGGCGCGCCGGCGCGGCGCTACCACGTCGCCCTCGTCGACCCGCTGCCCGCGGGTCTCGAACCGCTGAACCCGGCGCTCGCCGTCACTGGGAGCATCCCCGCGGAGCAGAAGCAGGAGCCCGCCAGCTTCGGTTGGTGGTGGTGGCGGCCGTGGTTCGAGCACCAGAACCTGCGCGACGACCGAGCGGAGGCGTTCACCTCGCTGATGTGGGAGGGCGTCTACACCTACAGCTACGTGGCGCGCGCGACGACGCCCGGCTCCTTCGTCGTCCCGCCCGCGAAGGCCGAGGAGATGTACGCGCCCGAGACCTTCGGCCGCGGCGCGAGCGACCGCGTCGTCGTCGAGTAGGCCGTCGGCCGTCGCCTCAAATGAAAAGGGCCGGGCGGTCGACTTACGACCGCCCGGCCCTTTCCGTTCTTACCCCGCGGTGTGCTTTAACGCGCCCGCTGGTTCTCGGCGACGAGGTTGTTGGTCACCGAGAAGACGCCGGGGATAGAGTTGACCAGCATGTTAGCCAGCCGCCGGTCGCCCTCGGTCGAGACGACGCCTTCGAGCGTCAGGTGGCCGCGCTCGACCACGATGTGGATCGAGGGGTTCGTCCCGCGCCCGTAGCGGAAGAGCGGGCTGTTCCAGCCGAAGAGCGTGCGGTAGGCGCTCACGCGGATTCCGTCATCGAACGACGAGAGCGGCAGCACCTCGATGTTGTTGACCACGCGCTCGACGCCCGCGAGCCTGCGGACGCGGCGCTCGGCGTCCTTGCGGGTAGAGGGCTGGACGACCTGACCCGACAGCGTCACGGTCGAGCCGTCTATCTGATACGCCAGGTTGTCGAAGACGCCGTACCACGGCAGCGTCACCAGCTCCTTGCGCACCTTCTTCGCCAACTGCTCGCCGGCCTGCTCGGTCGGCGCGGCCGCCGCGACCGACGCCGCCGACGCCGCGATGACCACCGCCGCCGCCAGCGCGGCGACCCTGTTCAGAATGCTTTTCATCATCATTTCACCCCTTGAAGATTTCAG
>DASVSK010000758.1:0-3401 GCA_036388135.1 Pyrinomonadaceae bacterium
AACGTATCCGCCGCCCCGCTTCGGCCGCGCGCGTAGTGTAACTCTCGGCGGCGAGCAGCGCGCGTAATTCTCTCGCCGCGCTCGCGGCGTCGTAGCGCGAGCGCGGGAGCATTCGGCCCGCGCCGACGCGCCCGACGCGCGAGCCGTTGTCGAACTGGTCGTGGCTGAAGGGCACGACGAGGGCGGGGACGCCCGCGCGCAATCCCAGCGCCGTCGTGCCGATGCCGCCCTGGTGGACGACGGCGCGCGCGCGCGGGAGCAGCGCGCCGTAGGGCGCGTAGTCGAACGCGGCGACGCCCGCCGGGAGCGACGCGGGGCGGTTCCACTCTTCGCCGACGAGGAGCAGCGCGCGCACGCCGGCCGCGCGCGCCGCCCCGACCGACTCGCTGTAGAAGTCGCCGGCCACGTAGACGGCCGACGAGCCGAGCGTGAAGACGACGGGCGGCTCCCCCGCTTCCAGGAACTTCAGCAGCTCCGGGTCGAGCGCCGCGTCGTCGTCATCGCCCGCGCGGTCGCGCCGGTCGTAGAAGGGGAAGCCGGTGACGCGCGTGTTCGGCGGCCAGTCGGGCTGCGGCCGCGCGACGGCCGAAGAGAAGAGCGCGAGCACCATCCGCGGCGAGTGCTGCCCTTCGAGCATCGGGTTGCCGCCGCGCGGAAGCCCTAGCTCGGCGCGCAGCCCGTAGAGCGGCGCGGCCAGTTGGTCGAGCTTCAGGCGCGCGACGCGCATCAGGGCGCGCGACACCGCCGGGTGCAGCCTGAGCACTTGGTAGAGCCACGGCATCTGCGGGAAGACCGGCGGGTCGTAGTTGGAGAAGAAGGAGATGGGCGCGAGCACGCTCGAAACCCAGGGGACGCCCGTCTTCTCGACGAGCGGCGGGGCGGCGAGCGACAGCACGTGCGTCAGGAGCAGGTCGGCGTCGCGCGTGGCCTCGGCCAGCGCGTCGTACATCCCGCGCAGGTGCGGGTTGATGAACCGCTCGAAGACGCGCTCCGGCCCCTTCTTCGTGTCCACCAGCTCCGTAATCATCCGCGCGACCTCCTCGGGCCGGTCGTAGCCCGGCAGGTCGGGCGGCACCGCGTGCAGCTCCAGCCCGAGCGCGTCGGTCTTCTCGCGGTACACCTCCGACGTCGCGAAGACGGGGCGGTGCCCCCGCCGCTTCAGCTCCAGCGCGACGGCCACGTACGGGTGCAGGTCGCCGAAAGACCCGAACGTCGAGATGACGATTTTCTTCATAAGTGGTGAATGATGAGTGATGAGTGACGATTTATAAAAGAGTCGCCCTGATTTTTCTTATCACTCACTACTTATCACCTGTCTTAAAGCCGTGACGTCCCCCGCGGTGACCGTTCTGAGCCGGCCGGCGTCGGTCTCTACGCGGAGGGCTCCGTCGGGCGCGAGGCCGCGGGTGGTACCTTCGAAGGTCTCTTCGGCGAGCGCGACGCGCACGCGGCGGTCGTGCGCATAGGAGGAATGCGCCTCCCAGTCGCGCAAGGTTCGGGCCGCGCCGCCGGGCGCGTGCAGCGTCTCGTAACGGAGGGCGAGTGAGCGGAGGAGAGCTTCGAGCAGTCTCTCGGCGTCGGGCGCGCGGCCGGTCTGCTCTTCGACCGAGGTGGCCGTGACGGGCATCTCCCCGGGGGAGGAGCGCGCGTCGAGGTTGACGCCGAGGCCGAGGACGACCGCGCGACCGCGCGCGCCGTCGGCCGTCTCGGCGAGGATGCCGCAGAGCTTGCGCCCGCTCGCGAGCAGGTCGTTCGGCCACTTGATGTCCGTGTCGAGCGCGCAGACTTCGGAGAGGGCGTCGCGCGCGGCCAGCGCGGCGGCGAGCGTGATGAGCGGCCAGTGGCGCGCGTCGAGCGCGGGGCGCAGCACGACGCTCAGGTAGAGCCCCGCGTCCTTCGGCGAGACCCAGGAGCGCTCGCGCCGCCCGCGCCCCGCCGTCTGCTCGCGCGCGACGACGCACAGGCCCTCGGGCGCGCCGAGCGCGGCCTGCCGCGCCGCCTCCGTGTTGGTCGAAGGCAGCGACTCGAAGCGCAGGATGGTCGGGGTCAGTCGCGTGGTCATCTTTTGCGGCGCGCGGGATTGTAACCCGCGGGCGGCTGAAAATATTCTCCCGCGGGGCGTCTGTTCACGCCGATACGTGAATTTTCACGTCAACACCGCGCCGGAACGTAAATTTACCTTATCGAGACACGTCACACGGCGTCGGGACGCGCTTTTACGCACTTTTGCGCGCGAACACGGCTCCGCTACACGTCAACATGACACAGGCGCACGCCCGCACGGACTTTTTCATGCCCGCACGGACTTTTTCACGCTCACACGGACTTTTTCACGCCGACACGCCGCCGGGACGCACCAATACGTGTGCCGCGCACGCCGCACGGCTTCCGACGTGAAAATACGGAGCGACCGGGCCGGGAGCGCGGGCATCGCGGCCGGCGCTCGCGGCTAGGCGTCGTCGTTTTGCGTTTGTAGGCCGAGGTCGGGCAGGGCGCGGACGAGTTTGACGGTTTCGAGGCTGACGGTGACGACCTGCGCGACGAGGCGGAGGATGTATTGCGGGTCGTCGGCGCGGTTGGGGTCGTTGGTGATTCCGCTGCGGCGGTCGGTCGTCAGTTGATACTGGTCTACGACCCATTCGAGCGCGGAGCGGTTGCCGAGGCGGTACTCGTAAGTTTCGGGCGGCACGCCCGAGAGCGTGAGGAAGTCGTTGTAGACCACCTGCCGCCTGTCTTTGCTCAGGCGCATGCGCTCGACGCGCCAGTCGAGCGGGGCGTCGAGGTTCTCGACCCTTTCGAGCGGGAACTCGGGCTGCCGCTCGTAGTCGACGTGCAGTTCCGCGAGCCGCGCGCCCGCCCGCGCGAAAGCCCCGAAGTCGGGCGCGAAGGGCACGCGCGGCAGTTCCCTCTTGAGGTTCGCGGCGTAGCGTTCGCGGTACGCCGGGTGGTGCAGCACGGCGTAGACGTAATGGAAGACGTCCCACTTGGAAATCTTCCCGTCGCCGTAACGCTCACGAAACTGCGCCAGCGCCCAATCCGTGACGTTCTCGCGCCGGTTCGTCCCGTCTTCGTCGTAGGTGTAGAAGGGGAAACACTGTGAACCGCCTTGCGGAAGTAAATCGGGAATTATGCTTGCCATAAGAGCAAACATCGGCCAATCACTTCCGACCTTTAACCAGATGAGGCGATTTTCTTCTTCGCTTTTTCGCGTTGGAAGAATGTACGGCAGTAAATATCGCCTGTTATTGAGATGAGGGTCAAAGTATAAGCAGGAAGTTGTGAAGGGTCTATATAACGCTTGCCTAACTTTGTTCTCATCGTACGCTACGGTTATTCCTTTAGTTAAGTGCTCCTTTAAATCTCCAGACCAACTAATTTTCGTTTCATCATTTAGGACAAAA
>DASVSK010000759.1:0-4263 GCA_036388135.1 Pyrinomonadaceae bacterium
CAAAGCGCTTTGGCCGTGCCCACGTCCCACGCGGTTAAAACGCACTTCGCCTTCACTCAGGCGGCGGGGTGCGCGAACCGGGTCAGCCGCCCTTCTCCTGCCCGAGCATCTGGAGCGCGTCGCGCTGCTCGTCGCGGAAGCGCTGCGCCACGCCCTGCTGCACCTTGGGCGAGTTCCTTGAGAAGCGCGCGAGGCCGCCGCCCGGGCCCTTGCGCCCGCGCTCGGCGTAGATGGCCTTGATGAAGTCGCTGTCGAAGTTCGGGTCGCCGGGGCGCGAGCTGATCCTGGCGAGCGCGGCGTGCGGGACGTTGGTGCCGGGGCCGTGCTGCACGGCCGTCGACCAGATGACGTCCTGGAGCGCGTGGGAGCAGGTCAGGACGTTGACCCCGTCCTCGTTGACGATCTTGTTGACGAGCGGGTCGAAGTGCGTCCTCTTGATGAAGTCGTGCTGGCTGCTCTGGAACTCGGCGCGGCAGCTCTGTGCGAGCTGCTTCCAGACGGCGGTGAACGGCGGGGTGCCCGGCGTCAGTCCCGCGAACTTGTCGCGGAAGGGGAAGTCGGGCTGCGAGATGAAGCGCTTGACCGTCCCGCCGCCCGGCTTGCTCGTCATCTGGTACGAACCGTAGGACGCGCCGCCCGCGTCGCCCGCGCCCGTCGAGACGACGCCGGGGCCGCGGCCCCCCGTCTCGTAACGCTCGGACAACTTGCCCAGGATGCGTCCGGCCGCGGGCTGCGGCTGCGGCGGGAGCTGGGGCCCGGGCGCGCCCTCGACCGGGGGCGTCGTCGTCTCCGGCTGCGCCTGCTCCGGCTGTGCCTGTTCGGGCTGCGCCTGCTCGGGCTGCGCGTTGGTGGGCGTCGGCGACGCCTTGGGCTGCGCCGCGGCGTCGCCGTTCGGGATGTTGAGCACGTCGCCGATGCGGACGAAGTTCGGGTTGGCCTTGAATTTGGGGTTGGCGTCGAGCAACTGGGCCAGCGTGATGCGGTTGGCCTTGGCGATCTTGGACAGCGTCTCGCCCGACTTGACTGTGTGCGTCATGGGAGATTCCTTTCTGGGGTACGTCTATCGGCCGGGGGCCGGCCACCGCCGGCCGCCTCGCTGCCGGCGGTATCCGTCGGTCATGTAAGTCTCAAGAGAACGTTTCTCGCCAGCGGGAGACGGAGGCGTTAAGGGCGCGGGTAACATACGGGCAGCCGCGCGTCGTTGTCAACGTTTTGTCGCGCGCGACGCGCGGCGGGCGTGACGAGCCCCGCCGTGCGTCGCTCAGAAGACGAGCGTTTGGATGGAGTGCGGGAGGCTGGTCACCTCGGCGGCGTGGCCGCCGACCCAGAGGAGGTAGGAGACCTTCCGGTCGCCCCTGTTCATCACCACCGCCGAGACCTTGCCGTCGGGGTTGACGAAGGCCGTGGAGAGGAGCGTGCTCCGGCTCGGCGAGCTGACGACGCGCTTCGCGCCCGGGCGGATGAACTTGGAGAAGTGGCCGATGTAGTAGAACGAGTTGGTGTAGATGAGCCGCCCCGCCTTCGTGTCGGCGTGGAGCGGGGCGAAGCAGAGGTTGCCCACGTGGTTGGGGCCGCCCGTCTCGTCGAGCAGGATGTTCCAGTCCGTCCAGCCGGCCGTGCCGTTGTTGAAGTCGTTAATCATCTGGCGGCCGTACAGCTCGCCGAGCTTCCAGTCGTCGACCTTCTTGATGTCGAACGCCTCCTTGCACCCTTCGGTGAAGATGAGGTGCTTGTCGGGGAAGGCTTCGTAGGTGAGCCTGACGTTGTCGAACATGGGCTCGCCGCCGCTCCACGGCTCGTACCAGTGGAAGCCGATGCCCCAGACGTACTTCGCGGCCTCGGGGTCGGCCATCATCGTGCTGGCGCGCTGGTAGATGAGGTCGCGGTTGTGATCCCAGACGATGATCTTCCTGTCGCCGAAGCCCGCGCGGCGCATGGTCGGCCCGAGGTAGTTCTTTAAGAAGTCCCGCTCCTCCTCCGCCGTGTAGATGCACGACTCCCAGCGCTGCGTCGCCATCGGCTCGTTCTGGATGCTGATGCCCCAGACGGGCACGCCCTCACGCTCGTACGCCCTGATGAACTTCACGTAGTAGTCGGCCCACGGCTGGTAGAACTCCGGTTTGAGCTTGCCGCCGCGGAGCATGTTGTTGTTGTCCTTCATGAAGGCGGGCGGGCTCCAGGGGCTCGCGTAGAGCGGCAGCCTGCCGCCCGCGGCGGCGGTCGCGCGCTTGATGAAAGGGATGCGGAACCGGCGGTCGTGCCCGACGCTGAAGGACTTCAGCTCCCGGTCGCCCTCGTCGACGTAGGTGTAGCTGCCGCTTGAGAAGTCGCAACTGTGGATGTTGGTGCGGGCGAGCGTGTAGCCGATGCCCTTGTGCGGGTCGAAGTAGGCGTCCAGAATCTCCTGCTGCTTGTCGGCCGGCATCCTGGCGAAGGTCTCGGCGGAGGCGTCCGTGATCGCGCCGCCGATGCCGAGGAGCGTCTGGTAGGTCTTCGACGGGTCGACGAAGACGCAGACCTGCGTCTCCGGCGGCTGGCCGTAGGGCTTGAAGGTCAGCGTGTCGGTGCCGGTGATTCTGTAGTCGGTCTTCTCGGCCGTGGTGTAGACGAAGACCTGTCTCCCCTCGGCGGAGAATCTCTTGGGGGCGGCGGGAGTCTTTCGGGTCTGCGCCGCGGCGGGCCGGGCGTCGTGCGCCAGCAGGCCCGCCGAGGCGGAGGTCAGCAGAAAATCGCGGCGGTTAATTTTCATAGACGGCGCTTATATCACACCCGCCGCGTCCGACTAAAACAGCGCCGCGAGGGCTCGTCGCGCGGGCGAGTTTACAGTTCGGCGAGGGTGCGGAGCAGGAGTCCGGTGTCGGCGAGGTCCGGGAGGACGGCGTCCGGGGAGTGCGCCGCGAGGTCCGCGGCGGTGTAGCTGCGGCCGGTGGCGACGGCGACGGCGCGAGCGCCGAAGTGGCGCGCGCAGGCGATGTCGTTGGGCGTGTCGCCGACGACGACGAACTGCCCGGGGCGGAGGTCTGTCCGCAGGTGGGCGTTGATGCGGTCGCGCGCGAGGGCGGGGAGGTCGCGGCGGTCGTGCGAGTCTTCGCCGAACGCGCCGGGCAGCCGGAAGAAGTCCGCGAGCCCGACCAGGCCGAGCTTCAGGCGCGCGGCCGGCAGCACGTTACCCGTCAGCAGCGAGTTGAGGTAGCGCGGCGACTGCTCCAGCGCTTCGAGCGCCTCGCGCGCGCCTGGCAGCGCGTAAAAGACCTCCTCGGCGCGGGTCAGCCGCTCCAGCTCTTCGAGGTAGAGCGGCACCAGCTCGGCCGCGCGCTCCCGCACGTGCTCGGCCGTGAAGCCCTCCTCGCGCAGCGCCTCCGAGACTATCTGCAAGTCGGTCATCCCCGACACGCCCAGCTCGTCCAGACGCCCCGCCGTGCCGAAGACGCGCACGAGCACGGGCCCCGTGTAGTCCTTAAAGACGCCTTGCCGCCGCGAACGCACCAGCGTCCCGTCGATGTCCCAGAGGATGACGCGAAGGTCTTCGGACATGGTAAAGAGGTAGGCAGTAGACAGTAGACAGTAGTCAGTAGAAAAACCTTCGCGGCGAGTCGTCCGGGTTTCAGCGGCAGCGGCAGCAACGCGGAGCGCTACTGTCTACTGACTACTGACTACTGCCTACTGTCTACTGTCTACTCATTCAATGACCGCGAGCACGTCGCCGGCGTTGACGGTCGAGCCGGGCTCGACGCGGAGTTCGGAGACGACGCCGGACTTGGGGGACTTGAGCTCGTTCTGCATCTTCATCGCCTCGACGACGACGACCGGCTGCCCCGCCTCGACCGCCTGACCCGCCTCGACCAGCACGCGCACGACCTTGCCGGGCATCGGCGCTTTGATCTGCGCCCGCCCGCCCTGCTCGCCCGCCGCCGCCGCGCCGCGCAGGTGCTTCGGGTCGGTCAGGGCCACGCCGTACTCGCGCGCGCCGACCGACACGCGCAGCGAGCCGCGCCCGACGCCCGGCTCCGCGCCCACGCGGCACCCGTAGACGCGCCCCTCGTGAATCAGGAGGTACTCGCCCGCGCCCACGCCCCGCGCCTCCAGCTCGTAGCGCCGCCCGCCGACCTCCGCCGACACGCGCCCGCCCTCGCGCCTCACTTCGAGCGCCACCTTCTCGCCGTCGATCTCCGCGTTCAGTCTCATGTGAGTTCAACGCGGCGCGCGTCGCACGCCGCCCCCTTCAAATCCTCGAACGGTGGAGCGCCTCGCGCCCGGCGAGTT
>DASVSK010000760.1:0-1710 GCA_036388135.1 Pyrinomonadaceae bacterium
CGCGCCCGCTCGCGGTAGAACTCGTGCGTGCCGTGCGTCGCTTCGCCCAGCAGGACGAAGCGCGCGTCGCCCACCATCCCCATCAGCGCGTCGTAGTCGGCCCCCGAGCCCGTCAGCGGGTGCGCGGCCTGCCGCACGAGCGCGACCTCGGCCGGGTCGGGGGCCGACGCGCGTTTAATGTCTGTGCGCGGCGCGGGACCAGCACTCTGTCGGCCCGCACAGGGAATCCCTTCCGCCGACAACAGCAGCGCACCCATCAGGAGCCTGACCACCATGAGCCTCGTCCCCGACACCGACATCACTTCCTCTCCTCCGTCGTCTGTCGTAAAACCGCGGGCGGCGCTTCCCCACTTTGACGACGTCGCGCCCGCGCCCGGCGTCCGCGTCGACTGTTCGACGGGTCTTCTCCCCCGGCCTCTTCACACCGCCGACGTCCGAGTGACGGCCGGGGGGAAATTCCTCCGTACGTTTTTCGTCGGCGATTTAAGAGGAGGTAGGAATTCGGCAAGAAGCCGGCCACGCGGAGCGTCTAAGCGCCGGGAAGTGCGACGCGTCCCGGAACATTAACGTTTACGTCACGAATGGCCTTGCCACGCGCGCCGTGTTCGTCCTCGTACTGAGGGTTCGCGCGGCGGTTGTTAGGGTCTTTAATTTATTCGCTTCCGGGTCGGCCGGCGGGGGAGGAAAGGCTGTCTCATCACAGCACGGCGGCGGAGCGAGTGAGTACACGTCGCCCCGAGGGGAGGCGGCGGCGGGCGCGGAGGCGGGCCGGGTGCCGATCTCATTTTAACTTTGAACCCACACCGAAACCGGGGAGCGCATTGATGAAGACTGAAACTCTCGACGTCGGCGGGACGACCCTCGACCCCAAAGACCTGCCTGGCCGCGACGGCGAGTCGACTCCCGCGGAGGGTCGTGTCGACGCGGCGGGGGGACTCGGGGCATGAGCGCGTTGCAGGGCGGGGCGGCGGGCGAGCCGTACGACTGTATCGTCATCGGGGCGGGGCCGGCCGGCCTGTCGGCGTCGCTCTTCCTCGCGCGCTACCGACGTCGCGTCCTCACCTTCCACCACAACAGCCCGCGCAACATCTACTCGCACGGCGTCCACGGCTTCCTCGGCCACCACGGCATACAGCCGACGGAACTGCTGGCGCGCGGGCGCGAAGAGGTGACGGCGCACGGCGGCCTCATCGTCGAGGGCTGCGTGACGAGGGTCGTGCGGGCGGCCGACGACCTCTTCCGCGTCTCGACCGGCGACGAGAAGATCGTGGGTCAGACCTTCGAGTCGCGCAGGCTTCTGCTCGCCACGGGACTGCGCGACCTGACGCCCGACTGCCCCGGCTTCCGCGACTTCTACGGCGCGTCGGTCTTCCACTGTCCCGACTGTGACGGCTTCGAGGTGACGGGCAAGCGCGTGGCCGTGCTCGGCTCGGGTAAGAAGACGGTCGGCTTCACGCTGGGACTGTTGACGTGGACAGACCGCCTGACGCTCGTCACGGGCGGCGGCCGCGGCGACATGACGGACGAGCACGCGGCGAAGCTCGCCGGGTTCGACATCCCCGTCGTCGACCGCGCCGTCGTCAAACTGGAGGGCGACACGGGGGACAAGCGGCTGGAGCGCGTGCGCCTAGACGACGGCGGCGCGCTCGAATGCGACGCGCTCTTCTTCAACCTCGGCGTCGAGCCGGCCTCCGGCTTCCACGAGGCGCT
>DASVSK010000761.1:0-5483 GCA_036388135.1 Pyrinomonadaceae bacterium
GTGTTGCTGCGGCGCGTCTGCGTTCTGCCGCGTCATGTTGTTGTCGGTCGCCGCCCCGGCCGGCTCGGTGGCCTGCGCCGACGCGCGCGCGGCGCACGACAGCGCCGCGCACGTCAATAACGTTAAGAGAAATAGTCTGCGTTTCATTCGTTCTGCTCCGTCCCGCGGCGATGAGAGGAGACCTGCGGCATTATAACATCCGCACCGCGCGCGGCCGCCGTGGGCCGCGTTGACAAGCGCGACGCGCGAACGCTAGTGTTGTCCGCCAGGACGCCGCGAGCGCGCGACGCCTGAACTTCCATGAACGCCGACGGCCGAAGCTCCCACCTCTCTTACTACCATTAAGGCTCGCTCCTCGCGCGGGGGGCGGTGCGATAGGGAACCGTCGGCGCGGACGTCGTTTAAGCGCCGGGCGCGGCTTCAAACCTACCGGCCGCCGAACCTTCCGACGCGGAGGCTCGGCGGCCGGTCTTTTTTTGCGCCCGCACGTGGCGCGCGCGGAGGTCTCGAAAGTGACGACGAAGGGGAACGACGAACAGCTTCTACTCGACCACGTGGACGCGCGCATGGTCGCGGCCGGCGAAGGGGGCGCGCCCCCCGAAGGCGACGCCGACGCGGGGCGCAACGCCGTCGTCCAACTAGACCCCGACCACCCCGGCTTCCGCGACGCCGACTACCGCGCGCGCCGCAACCGCATCGCGCAGATCGCGCTCGGCTACGAGCCCGGCGCGCCCGTCCCCGACGCGCCTTACACGGAAGAGGAGCACGAGCTCTGGCGCGCGGTGTGGCGCGGGCTCGAACCGGCGCACGACCTTCACGCCTGCGCCGAGTACCTCGAAGCCGCGCGCCGGCTCGACCTGCCGCGCCGGCGCATCCCGCAGCTCGGCGAGGTGTCGGAGAGGGTGCGCGCCATCAGCGGCTTCCGCCTGGAGCCGGTCGCCGGGCTCGTCGAGCCGCGCGTCTTCCTCGAATCGCTCGCCGGCGGGGTCTTCCTCTGCACGCAGTACATACGGCACTACTCGACGCCGGCCTACACGCCCGAGCCCGACGTCGTACACGAGCTGCTCGGCCACGCGCTGACGCTCGCCAGCCCGCGGCTCGCAGACCTCAACCGGCTCGTCGGCCTGGCGGTCAAGCGGACGGCCTCGCGCGAGGCGCTCGAAAGGCTCTCGCGCGTCTACTGGTTCACAATCGAGTTCGGCGTGCTGCGCGAGGGCGGCGGCGTGAAGGCTTACGGCACGGGGCTCCTCTCCTCGGCGGGAGAGCTTGAGGCCATGGGCGGCGCGGAGCTGCGCCCCTTCGACCTCGAAGAGGCGTCGCACACCCCTTACGACCCGACGCGGTTCCAGCCCGTCCTCTTCTGCGCCGACTCGTTCGACGCGATGTACGAGGGGCTCGAACGGTTCCTCACGGGCTGGGGCGGGTGAGCGCGTCGCGCGCGTCGACGGCGGCGCGCGCGGCCTCCTCGGGCGTCGCGGCGAGCGCGGTGAGGTGACCCATCTTGCGGCCGGGGCGCGCCTCGGTCTTGCCGTAGAGGTGGAGCTTGACGTCGGGGCGCGCGAGGGCCGCGCGCCAGTCGGGCTCGCCCCCGCGCCAGAGGTCGCCGAGCAGGTTCGCCATCGCCGCGGGGCGCAGCAGCTCGGTCGAGCCGAGCGGGAGCCCGCAGACGGCGCGGAGCTGCTGCTCGAACTGGCTCGTCAGCGACGCGTCGAAGGTGAAGTGGCCCGAGTTGTGCGGGCGCGGGGCCAGCTCGTTGACGAGCAGACGCCCCGCCCGCGTCAGGAAGAACTCGACGCACATGACGCCGACCACGTCCAGCCCTTCGAGCACGGCGCGCGCTATCTCGACGGCCTCGCGCGCCACTTCCGGCCCGACGCGCGCGGGCGCGACCGAGAGGTCGAGGATGTGCCGGCTGTGCGTGTTCTCGACGACGCCGTAGTGCGCGAACTCGCCGCCCAAGCCCCGCGCGGCGACGACCGAGACCTCGCGCTCGAAGTCGACGAAGGCTTCGACGACGCCCTCCTGCCCGCGGAGCGCCGCGAAGGCCGCGTCGGCGTCGTCGGCCGAGTCGATGCGCGTCTGCCCCTTGCCGTCGTAGCCGAAGCCCGCGGTCTTGAGCACGGCCGGGAAGCCCACCTCCGCGAGCGCGGCGCGCAAGCCGTCGGGCGCGGTGACGTGTCGGAAGGGCGCGACGGGGAAGCCGCGCGCGGAGAGGAAGGTCTTCTCGCGCAGGCGGTGCTGCGTGGTGTAGAGCGCCGCGCCAGAGGGGCGGACGGGGGCGAGCTGCGCCGCGGCCTCGACCGCCTCGGCGGGCACGTTCTCGAACTCGAAGGTGACGACCGAGACGCCGCGCGCGAACTCGCGCACCGCGCCGAGGTCGTCGTAAGGGCACTCGTACTCGCGGTCTGCGACCTGCCCCGTCGGCGTGTCGGAGTCGGGCGAGAAGGTGTGGACGCGGTAGCCCATGCGGCGCGCGGCGATGGCGAACATGCGGCCGAGCTGGCCGCTGCCGAGGACGCCCACGGCCGCGCCGGGCAGTATCGCTTTCATGACGGGAGTGTGGCCTCGCGCACGCGCGCCGTCTGCCCGTCGCGGAAGCGTCGGAGTCTCTCCCTCAACTCGGGACGCGTGTTGGCGAGGACGGCGACCGCGAGCAGCGCCGCGTTGGTCGCGCCGCTCTGCCCGATGGCGAGCGCGCCGACGGGGACGCCGGCCGGCATCTGCACGATGGAGAGGAGCGAGTCCAGACCTTTGAGCGCCTTGCTCTTGACGGGGACGCCGAGGACGGGCACGAGCGTCTGCGCCGCCAGCATGCCGGGCAGGTGCGCCGCGCCGCCCGCGCCCGCGATGATGACTTCGAGCCCGCGGCCTTCGGCGGCGGCGGCGAACTCCGCCATCCACAGCGGCGTGCGGTGCGCCGAGACGACCGCGCACTCGTGCGGCACGCCGAACTCCTTCAAGACCTCGGCCGCGTGCCGCATCGTCTCCCAGTCGGACGTGCTGCCCATGACGACGGCGACGAGAGGCGGGGACGAAGGCGGAGTGGCGGAGGGCGAAGTGGGCTCGTCCCCGATCTGCTTTAACCTTTTACCGGGCGGCCTCGGCTCTCTTTCAGTCTTCATCCTTCGTCCTTCGTCGTCCCGCCTATTCGTCCTTCGTCGTCCTGCCTACAGGTAGCGCTCGCGGAGGACGCCGACGTGGTGCGCCTCGTGGCCGGCGATGATGTAGGCGAGCGCGCGCACCGTGACCTCGTTGTCGCTCGCCGTACCGCGCCGCGCCCACGCCTCGAGCGAGAGGTGGCGGAGCAGGTGCAGGGTCGCGCCGCGCACGGCCTCGAACTCGTCGAGGAGGTCGGCGAGCGTGCGCGCGTCGAAGTCCGAGCCCGCCATCCACTCCTCCTGATCCATGCCGGGGAGCGGCTGCCGGTCGCCGCGCGCGATGGCGAGCGCACGGTAGGAGAAGATGCGCTCGGTGTCGTTGATGTGGCCGACGAGCTGTTTGACGCTCCACTTGCCTTCGCCGTACCTGTGCGCGCCGCGCTCTTCGGGCAGGGCGCGCAGCAGCGCGAGCGTCTCGGCCGCCTGCCGCTCAAGCGCCCCCACGACGTCCGAGTCGGGCGCGAGTGAGACGTACTTCTCGTAATAGGAGGCGTACTCGTCAGCCTCGGGTCTGGCGGGTGCTGGTGCCGACATGCTTGTCCGTCCTTTCTCGAATGGGGGAAGCGGGCAGCAGGCGGCGGGCGGCGGGCGGTTGAAATCCCCGACTCGAAAAACTCCTGATAACCCTTTCAACTCCCTTAACGCGGGGCGACCGCCTGCCGCCCGCCGCCTGCCGCCGACTATTCTTGAGCGTGCGAGTAGCCGGGCTTGCCGTCGAAGCTACAGAGGTTCTCGGTCTTGATGAAGTCGAGCCCCGCGCCCGCGACGCGCGCGAGCAGACCCGCTATCTGCGCGTGCGTCACCGCGCCCCCGCCCTCGGAGACGAAGCGGCAGCGCCAGTGGTCGGAGCAGAAGGTCTCGGTCGCGCCGCCGGGGTAGACCTTCACGCCGCGGTTGGCGATGGAGGAGAGCCGCAGCCCCTCGCCCGAGAGCTTCCCGACCGCCGCGCCGAGGTCGTCGGGCGACCCGGCGGACCATTCGAGGTAGACGTCGACGCCCACCGTCTCCTTCTTCTCGGCGGCGGCCGACGTGCCCGCCGCGCGGCCGGACGGCGCGCCCCCGCCGCCGCCCTCGCCCGCCTTGTAGCTGACGGCCTTCAACTGCGAAGGCTTCTGCCCGATGCGCGCGACGACGGCCTCCGCGAACTCGCGCGTGCCCACCTTCTCCTTGCTCACACCCTCCTTGTAGATGTCGTAGGTGTGGACGCCGTCCTCCATCGTCCGCAGCCAGGCGTTGTGCGCGCGCTCCGCCACGTCGGTCTGGCCGATGTGGACGAGCATCATCACCGCGCCGAGGAACAGCCCCGAGGGGTTGGCGAGGTTCTGCCCGGCGCGGCGCGGCGCGGAGCCGTGGATGGCCTCGAACATGGCGATGTGCTCGCCGATGTTGGCCGAGCCGGCGAGGCCCACCGAGCCCGCGATCTGCGCCGCCACGTCCGAGAGCACGTCGCCGTAGAGGTTCGGCAGCACGAGGACGTCGAAATTCTCCGGCGCGTCGGCGAGCTTGGCCGAGCCGATGTCGACGATCCAGTGCTCGTTCTCCACGTCCGGGTACTCGGGCGCGATCTCGTCGAAGATTTTGTGGAAGAGCCCATCCGTAATCTTCATGATGTTGTCCTTCGTGAAGCACGTGACCTTCTTCCGGTTGTTCCTGCGCGCGTACTCGAAGGCGTAGCGGACGATCTTCTCGGTGCCGGGGCGCGAGATGAGCTTGAGGCACTGCGTGACCTGCCCCGTCTGCCTGTACTCGATTCCGCCGTAGACGTCCTCCTCGTTCTCGCGGACGATGACGACGTCCATCACCGGGTGCTTCGTCTCCACGAACGGGTGGTAAGACACGCACGGCCGCACGTTCGCGTAGAGCCCGAACGTCTTGCGCACCGTCACGTTCAGGCTCTTGTAGCCCCCGCCCTGCGGCGTCGTGATCGGCGCTTTCAGGAAGACCTTCGTGCGCCGCAAAGAGTCGAACGCCTCCGGCGCGACGCCCGCCGGGTTGCCCGCCAGATAGACCTTCTCGCCTATCTCTATCTCCTCGATGTCGAGCCGCGCGCCCGCGCCCTCGAGTATGCTGAGCGTCGCGTCCATGATCTCCGGCCCGATGCCGTCGCCGCGCGCCACCGTGATGGGAGTGTTTGCCATGATGCCAGATGTGCCTTTCCGTCTTCGCCGAAGGTTCCAACAACAACACGCCGCCCGCGCGTCGGGTCACGCGCCGGCCGGGAGCAAAAAACAGAGCTTCCCTTGTGAGACCGTGAGATATACCATCCCCCCCACGGCCCCGGCAACCGCCCAGTGCGCCCACGCCCCCGGCGAAAGGTCGCGTCCG
>DASVSK010000762.1:0-3443 GCA_036388135.1 Pyrinomonadaceae bacterium
CTTGTAGACCAACCGCGGCAAGTCCCGCTTTCACCTGCGATATGGCATACTGCAGCTCCCACCCCCAGAACCTCGACCACTCATCACCTAACAATTCTTAATACTTGTTGCTTGGTCTCAAATAAGTCTCGGCTTCGTTTCGTCTGATATAGGTGTCCACTCCTTGCTCTGGAAGCTTTCGGCGCTAAAGTTATCGGAAGCGGGCGCGACTGGCGGCTTGATTTCCACATCCCCATGGCAGGACAGGTGCCCGCATCATGCTTGCGCTATGTAATCCCGGCCGGCTCGCCGCCGCCCGCAACCTGTTTTCTCTCGCTCGTCACACGCGCCCGCTTTCGGTATGATGGCTGCCACCGTAATTCCAACATACCGAAGGCAGGGAGACGAAAGATGAGCGCGTCAACGCCGACCAGAGACACCACGGCGGAGCTGGATCAGCTCTGCGTCAACACGATCCGCGCCCTCTCCATCGACGCGGTGCAGCGCGCCGAGTCGGGGCACCCCGGCCTCCCGCTCGGGGCGGCCCCGATGGCCTACGTCGTCTGGACGCGCTTCATGCGCCACAACCCGCGCAACCCGCGCTGGGGGGGGCGCGACCGCTTCCTGCTCTCGGCCGGGCACGGCTCGATGCTGCTCTACTCGCTGCTGCACCTGACGGGCTACGACCTGCCGCTCGAAGAGCTGGAGCGCTTCCGCCAGTGGGACTCGAAGACGCCGGGGCACCCCGAGAACATCCTGACGCCGGGCGTCGAGATTACGACGGGGCCGCTCGGCCAGGGCTTCGCCAACGGCGTCGGGATGGCGATGGGCGCGGCGCACCTCGCCGCGAAGTTCAACCGCGAGGGCTTCCCGCTCGTCGACAACTACGTCTACGCCATCGTCTCGGACGGCGACCTGATGGAGGGCGTGGCGTCTGAGGCCGCCTCGCTCGCCGGCCACCTCCGCTTAGGCAAGCTCATCTACCTCTACGACGACAACCGCGTCACCATCGAGGGCTTCACCTCGCTCGCCTTCTCGGAGGACGTGCCGAAGCGCTTCGAGTCGTACGGCTGGCACACCTCGACGGTCGAAGACGGCAACGACCTCGAAGCGATAGAGAAAGCCATCCGCGACGCGCAGGCCGTGGCCGACCGCCCCTCGCTCATCTCGGTCAAGACCGTCATCGGCTTCGGGATGCCGACCGCCGGCACGCGCAAGGCGCACTCCGACGCGCCCGGGGCCGACGCCGTGCGCGAGACCAAGCGCGCCCTGGGCTGGCCCGAAGACCGGGACTTCTTCGTCCCCGAAGAGGCGCTCGCGCAGTTCCGCAAGGCCGTCGAGCGCGGCGAGCACTTCGAGCGCGAGTGGAACGCGCTGGTCGAACGCTACGCGGGTCAGTTCCCCGAACAGGGCGAGGCGTGGCGCGTGACGATGAGCGGCGACCTGCCCGCCGACTGGGAGTCGCACCTGCCCGCGTTCGCGGACGCGAAGCCGATGGCGACCAGGCAGGCGAGCGGCGAGGTCATCAACGCGCTCGCGCCGCACCTGCCCACGCTCGTCGGCGGCTCGGCCGACCTCGGCCCCTCGACCAACACCGACATCAAGGGCGGCGGCAGCTTCCTGCCCGAGAGTTACGACGGGCGCACCATCCACTTCGGCGTGCGCGAGCATGGGATGGGCGCGGCGCTGACGGGGATGAGCCTGAACGGCGGGTTGATTCCTTACGGCGCGACCTTCATGTGCTTCTCCGACTACATGAAGCCCGCCATCCGCCTCGCCGCGCTCTCGCACGTGCAGGTCGTCTACGTCTTCACGCACGACTCGGTGGGCTTAGGCGAGGACGGCCCCACGCACCAGCCCGTCGAGCAGCTTGCCGGGCTGCGCGCCATCCCGAACCTCTACTGCATCCGCCCGGCCGACGTCCACGAGGTGCGCGAGGCGTGGCGGCTCGCCATCCTCCGACGCCACGCGCCGACGGCCCTCATCCTGACGCGCCAGAAGGTGCCGCTCATCGACCGCAAGCTTCACGGCCCGGCCGCGGGCGCGCGCCGCGGCGCGTACGTCCTGGCCGAGGCGACCGACGCCGACGGCAAGGCCGTGACGCCGGGACTGCTGCTGCTCGCCACCGGCTCCGAGGTCTCGCTCTGCCTCGAAGCGCGCGAGCAGTTGCAGAAGGAGGGCACGCCGACGCGCGTCGTCTCGATGCCGTGCTGGGAGCTGTTTAACGAGCAGGAGCGAGACTACCGCGAGAGCGTCATCCCGCCCGCGGTCAAAGCGCGGCTCGGGGTCGAGGCGGGCGCGAGCCTCGGCTGGGCGCGCTACGTCGGCGACGGCGGAGACACGCTCTGCCTCGACCGCTTCGGGGCCTCCGCCCCCGGCGCGACCGCGCTCAAGGAACTCGGCTTCAACGTCGAAAACGTCATCAGCCGCGCCCGCGCCCTGCTCAACCAGTAGGCCGCGCGCGAGTCATAGTCGAAGGGGCCGGGACCGTTCCGGCCCCTTCGACTATTTTCAGCAGACGACGCGCAGGGCCGAGGGGAGGACGCGGAAGTCGGCGGGGGTGCGGCCGCGCGGGTCGCCGTCGGCCTCGACGCCGAGCGGGTCGGCGTCGTCCGCCGTCTCGACGCGGACGTGGCGGCCGCGCGTGAGTTTAATCTTGGGGTTGTTGAGGTGGCCGCCGACGCGGACGCGCGACAGCTCGCGGACGAGCGCCGGGCGTGAGATGTCGCAGACGACCAGCACGTCGAGCAGCCCGTCGTCGAGGCGCGCTTCGGGCGAGAAGTTCATGCCGCCGCCGGCGTAAGCCCCGTTGGCGACCGCGAGCAGGTTCGTCCCGCACTCCTCCCACACGCGGCCGTCCACGCGGACGCGGACGCGCCGGTTGCGCCACGCCGCCAGGAGCGGCACGGCGGCCAGCGCGAAACGCGCCTCGCCCGGCAGGCGTCTCACCGCGCCACCCTGCGCCGCCACGCGCCCCGCGACCTCCGCGCCTATGCCGAGCGTCGCCGCGTTCAGACAGAAGAAGCGGCGCTCGCCGCCGTCCACACTTCCCAGCAGAACGTCCACGCGCCGCGCCGTCGCCGTCCGACGGGTGAGGGCGGCGCTCTCGTCCGTCTGACTAAAGGCGGCGGCGCTTTCGTCCGAAAGACTGTCGGAGGGCGGGTCGTGGCGGCAGTGTGTGACGAGCCTGGCGAGCCACGCTTCGAGCGGGTCGCGGCGGCCCCCGGCGAGCCCGCGCGCGAAGTCGTCGCCCGTCCCTGCGGGCAGCACCGCGAGCGCCGCCGACGGGTTGACGGCGCGCGGGACGTCGTCCCCATTCGGCCCGCCGAGCGGCTCGAAGTAGCCCGCGGCCGCCGCGCTCAGAGTCCCGTCGCCGCCCACGGCCGCGACCGTGGTGAACCCCGCGCCGAGCGCGTCGCGCGTCTGCCCCTCGGTCTCGCCCTGGCGCGTCGACTCGTGCGACT
>DASVSK010000763.1:0-1509 GCA_036388135.1 Pyrinomonadaceae bacterium
CTCTGCCTGTAAGTTTCGGCCGGCGGCGGCGCTCCCGCGATGATTTTTGTCAGCGCGGCTTTCGTCATCACTTCTCGCGGATGAGCGCCATCGCCTCGGCGCGCGTGCGCGAGTCTTTGCGGAACCCGCCGCGGATGGCCGAGGTGATGGTCACCGCGCCCGGCTTCTTGACGCCGCGGATGGTCATGCACGTGTGCTCGGCCTCCATCACGACCATCACGCCGACGGGCTTCAGGCCGCCGAAGAGCGTGTCGGCTATCTCCGAGGTGAGCCGCTCCTGCACCTGCAAGCGCCGCGCGAAGGTCTCGACCAGCCGCGCCAGCTTCGAGAGGCCGACGATGCGCCCCTCCTTCGGGATGTAGGCGATGTGGCACTTCCCGACGAAGGGCGCGAGGTGGTGCTCGCAGAGCGAGGCGAAGTGTATGTCCTTGACGATGACCATCTCGTCGTGGCGGTCGCCGGGCAGGGGTTGGACGTGCTCGGCCGCGTCCTCGCGCATCCCCTCGGTCAGCTCCGCGTACATCTCGGCCACGCGCCGCGGCGTGCGCTGGAGGCCGGGGCGCTCCGCGTCCTCGCCGACGCCTTCGAGGATGAGCCGGACGCCGCGCTCTATCTTATCGAGGTCTACGCCGCGCCCCGCCGCCTCTTCGGATTCCCCGCCCGGCCCGGCCGCGGAAAAGAACGTCGCCATGCAAGCCCCTCCAGAACCTCGAACGTTTGAGAGCCGATTCAGAATCGCCGCGGAGGCGCGGAGACACGGGGAGATGAAGGACTCGGAATTTCAAATCTGAGACTCGCGATTAAATCTCCGCGTCCCCGTGCCCCCGTGCCTAATCCTTAATTCGCATGAACGCGCCGCGCGCCGCCTCCTGCACGGCGCGCAAAGGGACGCCGCGCGCGAGCGCCGCCGCGCGGCACTCCTCGAACTCCGGCGTCGCGCCCAGCACGCGCCCCGCGCGCCGCGCGACCTTGACGGCAATCGTACCGAACTCGGTCTCGACAGTCACGGACTCCCTCTCCAGCGCGCGGCGGCTGACCTCGTGCGAGCGCACGCCGAGCGTCGGCGTCTCATCGAACAGCAGCCCCTTCAACGCCTCGCCGTCCTCCGGGCGGCACAGGATCGAGACGAGCACGCCCGGCCGGTTCTTCTTCATCTGGACGTGCGTGAAGAAGCAGTCGAGCGCGCCCGCCTCAAGCGCGCGCTCCATCAGGTGCCCGAGCACCTGCGGCGAGACGTCGTCCACGTTCGTCTCGACCATCAGCAGCGCCTCGTCCGCCCGCGCGTCGTCGCCCCGCGACCCCGCCGCCTCCGTCCCTTCGACCTCGCCGACGATGACGCGCAGGACGTTGGGAAAATTCTTGTACTCGCGCGTCCCCGCGCCGTAGCCGGTCGCCCCGACGCGCATGAGCGGCACGGGGCCGAAGCTCTCGCAGACGGTCGAGACGACGGCCGCGCCCGTGGGCGTCACCAGCTCGCCCGTCACGTCGGTGGAGTAGACGGGCGCGCCG
>DASVSK010000764.1:0-2169 GCA_036388135.1 Pyrinomonadaceae bacterium
CAGGTCGAAGACGGTGTTGAGCTTCCTGGACACGTTGCGTTGCGACACGGGGCGGACGTGCGGCAGCGGGGCGAAGTCGTAGAAGTGCCGCCAGTCGATGACCCAGTCGCTCTTCAGCCCGTGCAGCCCGTCGAGCCCGCCTTCGAGAAAGCCCGTCTGCCTGAAGAGGTCCATCAGCAGCGGCGCGGGGTGGTGGCGGCAGCCGCTGCGCCGCCGCGGGTTCCATTCGTACCTGTCGCGCACCATCGTGTGCCCGATGCGGAAGGCGGCGGCCGAGAATTCGAGCGGCATGAAGAGCCCCTCGCCGTCGCCCTTGAACCAGCCGGGGGCGTGGCGCATGACGCGGTCGAGCACGTCCGCCCTCACGAGCCGCGGCAGAAAGTCGTGGAGGATGACCCACTGGTAGTGGCGGATGACCTGCTCGCGCGCCAGCGCGAAAACCTGCGCCCCGCTCTGAGCTTTACCCGCGCCCCGGATTTCGTCCACGACCTTGTTGTGGAAGTGGATGAAGGCGACGTGCGTCTGCGCCACCGCGAGGTTCTCGTCGTTGCGCGGGTCGCCGAGCAGGGCCCGCGTCGGGCCCGTCTTCGTGCCCTCGGGGCTCTCCTGCGCGCCGCGCGGCAGGTCGTTCGGGAACGACACGTTGAAGTCGCCGGTGTAGAGAGTATCGCGCGTCCTCAGGTGGACGCCGTCCTTCCGGTACAGCTCCGGACGCTTCCGCGGCCCGTCTTCGCCGCCGTAAAGGCTGTCGAGGTCTATCTCGGGCGTGTTCAGGTTCTCCGGATTCAGGCCGGCCGCCAGCAGTTCGCCGGTGCTGTCGTGTGTGACCTCGTGCGCGATGAACTGGCCGAGGTAGGTGTAGCCGGCGGGGATGTCCGAGTCGCCCTTGTCATTCCCCCCGGGCTCGCTCATGGCCCGGCCGAGCCGGATGAGCTTCCGGATGATGGCGTCCTCGTCCTCGGGGCGGGGCGCGTGCCGCGTCCTCCCGAAAAGCCTCCCGAACTTGAGCGGCGGCACGCGCTCCGGCGGCGCGCCCCCGGCCTGACCGCCGGGCGGCGGAGCTTCGGAAAGTACGTCCTCGCCGATAACGTAGTAAGCCGCTCTTCGCCCGTGCATCTGCCCCCTCCCCCGCGCCGCGCCGCGGGCCGCACGTGTGCGAGCGCGGGGCGCGCCCGAAGAGAGTCGCCCCGCCCTGCCCGTTAACGTCCTGACTCCCTCTTGCCGGTTAACGACCTGAATCAACTCTAAACCTATCAGGCGTGCGCGCGCCGCCGCCGACCGACGGCGGGCGTGAGACTCGCGCGGGTCGTCGTGCGCCCGTTTCCGGCGGCGTAAAGATTCCGGTGCCGTAAAGATTATGACGCGGGGGTCGGCGGGCTCTTCAGATTCTCGTCCGGCCGTAGTCGCAGTATTCGACGACGGGGCAGCGCCCGCAGAGGGGCTCGCGCGGGCGGCAGAGAGAGCGGCCGTGGCGGATGAGGTTGACGTGGAAGGAGTAGAACTTGCCCGCGGGCACGACGCGGTTCATCACCTCGTGCGCGAACTGGTCGGAGCACTTCGCGGGGATGAGGCCGACGCGGCGCAGGATGCGGAAGATGTGCGTGTCGAGCGGGAAGACTTCGAGGCCGCACGCGAAGAGGAGCGTGCAGGCCGCCGTCTTCGGCCCGACGCCGCGGAAGCCCGCGAGGTAGCGGACGGCTTCGAGCGCGGGCAGCTCGCGCAGGAACGAGAGGTCGAAGGAGCCGTGGCGCTCTTTAACCTCCCGCAGGAGGCCGCGGATGACAGCCGCCTTCTGGTTGGCGAGCCCGCCGAGCCGGATGGTGTCGGCGAGCGTCTGCTCGCGCGCGCGCAGCACGGCGTCCCAGGTCGGGAACCTCTTCTTGAGCGCGTCGTAGGTGCGGTCGCTGTTGGCGTCGCTCGTCGCCTGCGAGAGGATGACGGCGACGAGCATGTCGAGCACGTCCCAGCTCGTCCACTTGTTGAACGGCTCGCCGTAGGCGCGCTCAAGGTTCTGGACGACGTAGCCGACCGGCTTCTCTTCCACGACCGAGGCGACCCACTCTTCGGCGGCGTGCGAGGGTCGCGCGGCGCTCTTCACGCCGAGACTTTCGACGCCTTCCCCGGCCCAGCCGCCGCGGGCCGCGGCCGCCTCACTTCGTGGGGTTCTCT
>DASVSK010000765.1:0-6186 GCA_036388135.1 Pyrinomonadaceae bacterium
GTTATGCGTCATCGTGTCGACCGCCAGCGTGAAAGTGTTGTTGGTGATGGTGAGCGTGCCGTCGCCCGACATGTCGTGCCCGCCCGCCATCGTGACGCGGCCGGTGTAGGTGCCCGACAGGTCGCTCTGCTCGCCGCTCAGGTCGCGGGTCGCGCCCTCCTCGGTCTGGCCGCCGGCGTCGGCGCTCGCGCCGGCGTCCGTGGCCGCGCCCGCGTCGGTCGCGGCGGCGGCGGGGGCGGCGCGGCGGCGTCCCCTGCGGCGGCCGCGGCGCGGGGCCGTCATGCCGCCGTTGGCGTTGTCGTTCTGCGCGCTGTTCTCATTCGTCGCGCTGCTGTTGCTGTTCTGCGCGAGAGCGCCGACGTCCGCCAGGACGAGCGCGGCGGTGGCGAAGGCCGCGGAGAGAATGACTACCAGGAACCTCAGACTGTTCTTGTTGCTCACGGATGGTTCTCCTCCTGTCTACTGTCTGCTTCGGCGCGCGCCGGCTCGGGAGCCGCGGCGCGCGGCCGGGAAAGTGTGTACGACCTCGCGGGGTTTTCCGCCGTGGGGCGAGTCAGGGTTAACCTCCACCCGGCGGCGGGGGGGGGGAAACTGTCTGCTAGGGGCTTGCTCGGTTGGCACAGTTTCGCACAACGAACTCCGCGTTGCACGGATTTTTTTCAAGCCGCGGACGCGCCGGGCGCACACGCCCGCGGGTCAGGCGAGCGTCGCCGGCAGGATGAACTGGCCGAGGTGCGGCCCCGAGTAGTTGAGGCTGACGCCGAGCGCCAGTTCGAGCGCGTCGCGCGTCTCCTCGGGCGCGAGCACGGCGTCGACGTGGCCGCGCGCGGCCGCGTACTTCGCGTCGAGCTGCTGCTCGTAGTCCTCGCGCACGCGCCCCATCTCGGCCTTCAGCCGCTCGTCCGGCTCGCGCCCCTCGCGCTTCAGCTTGTCGAGCTGCGTGCCGTAGATGGCCTGCACGGCCGAGTCGCCTTCCATGACGCCCATCCGCCCCGTCGGCCAACTGAAGATGAAGTCCGGGTCGAAGCCCTGCCCCGCCATCGCGTAGTAGCCCGCGCCCGAGGCGTGGTTGACCGTGAGCACTATCTTCGGCACCGTCGCCGTCGCCATCGCCTCGACGAAGCGCGCGCCCGCGCGGATGATGCCGGAGTGCTCGGCCTCGGCCCCGACCATGAAGCCCGAGACGTCCTGCACGAAGAGGAGCGGCGTGCGGTGGCGGTTGCAGGTCTCGATGAAGTAGGCGACCTTCTCGGCCGACTCGGTGTAGACGATGCCGCCGAACTTCGGGGGCTTCCCCTTCTCGCGGAAGAGGCCGCGGCTGTTGGCGATGACGCCGACCTGGACGCCGCGGACGCGCGCGTGCCCCGTCAGCATCTCGCGCGCGCGGTCGGGCTGGAACTCGTCGAGGCGGCCGGAGTCGAGGATGCAGTTGAGGACTTCGCGCGCCTCGTAAGGGTGCCGGTGGTCTTCCGGCAGAATCTCGTAGAGGTCTTCGGGCGGGCGCGCCGGGTCTTTGCTTTCGACGACGGGGACGTGCGGCATCTCGGGCGTGGGCAGCTCCGAGACCATCGCGCGTATCTTGGCGACGCAGGCCTCGTCCGACTCGACGCGGTAGTGCGCGACGCCGGAAATCTCCGTGTGCGTGCGCGCGCCGCCGAGCGTCTCGTTGTCGGTGGTCTGCCCCGTCGCGCCCTTGACGAGGTTCGCGCCGCCGAGACCCATGAACGAAGTCCCCTCGACCATGATGATGACGTCGGAGAGCGCCGGCAGGTAGGCCCCGCCCGCGACGCACGGCCCCATCACGGCCGCTATCTGCGGCACGCGCAGGTAGCGGCGCATGACCGAGTTGTAATAGAAGATGCGCGCCGCGCCGTACTGCCCCGGGAAGACGCCGCCCTGGTAAGGCAGGTTGACGCCCGCCGAGTCCACCAGATAGATGATGGGCACGCGCGAGCGCATCGCTATCTCCTGCGCGCGTAAGATTTTCTTTATCGTCTCGGGCCACCACGAGCCGGCCTTCACCGTCGCGTCGTTGGCGACGACGACGACCTCGCGCCCGCCGACGCGCCCCACCGTCGTCACCACCCCGGCCGCGGGGGCCGCGCCCTCGTACTGGTCGTGCGCGATGAGGAGGCCGACCTCCTGCGCGTAAGAGTCTTTGTCGAGCAGCAGCGCGACGCGCTCGCGCGCCGTCAGCTTCCCCTGCTCGTGCTGCTTCCGAACCTTGTCGGGGCCGCCGCCCGCGCGGAGCCTCTCTTCGAGGGCCCGCAGCTCGGCCGTCAGCCCGCGCAGGCGCGAGCCCTTCCCTTCGCGGGCCTTGGGTGCTTCACTGCTCATCTCGTTTTCACACCGGCACTCCCGCCCCCTTCTTCGCGGGGCGCGGAGGCCGTTTCGCTCTCTAAACTCCCAGAACTTTGGATTGACTGGAAAATATCACAAGCGCGGCCTGCACCGCGAGCGCGATTGCGCCTAAACCGTTGAAAACGCACGGCGGTTACAAAAACGGGTCGAAATAGGGTAAACTTTTCGCCCTGCACCCAAGTAAGTCCGGAGCACTTGAGCCGTCACAGACTTTCTCGACCCGTTCGCGTTGGAGGACTGTATTTGGCCGCCGCCGCTTTCTACGACCTCGAAGGGACGCTCGTGAGCACGAACCTCGTGCACACGCTCGGCTTCTACGCGCGCAACCAGCAGGGGTTGCTGCGCTCTATCCGCAAGAGCGCCTCGACGCTCGCGAGCATCCCGCTCTTCGCCGTCGCCGACTCTTACAGCCGGATGGTCTTCAACGACATCTTCTTCCGACGCTACAAGGGTCAGTCCGAAGACCGCCTGCGCTTCTTCGCGCAGGGGCTGTTCGAGGACGTCCTCAGGCCCGCGGTCTTCCCCGGCGCGAAGACCCTGATACAGAAGTCGCGCAGCCTCGGGCTCCGGCAGGTGGTCGTCACCGGCGCGCTCGACTTCTCGGTCGCGCCGCTGATGGACTACCTCGGCGTCGACGACTTCGTCGCCAACCGGCTGGAGTTCGTCAACGGCGTCGCCACCGGCCGCCTGCTCCCGCCCGTGCTCGCCTCGGCGACCAAGGCCTCGTGGATACGCACCTACGCCGAGCGGCACGACATCAACCTCAGCGACTCTTACGCCTACAGCGACAGCATGAGCGACCTGCCCATGCTCTCCATCGTCGGCCACCCCGCGGCCGTCAACCCGGACATGCGCCTCCGGCAGACGGCGCTGCACCACGACTGGCCGATACTGAATTTGAAGTAGACAGTAGTCAGTAGTCAGTAGGCTCCGCTTGATGAACGCTGACGCTGACGCCCGGACGTTTCAACTATCAAAGGTTTTCTACTGACTACTGTCTACTGTCTACTGTCTACTTTTAAACGAATGGCCCTACAACTCAGAAGAAAAGTCCACGAGTCGGTCGTCTTCATCGACCGCGACAGCGCGCCGCGCATCGTCTCTTCCGGGATGGACTTCATCCCCGAGGATTTGCCGGTCGGGACGCGCGTCATCTACCCGAACACGCCCGTCAGGGGGCTCCCGAACCGCGAGGCCGCCATCCGCTACGCGCTGAACCACCCGCACGACTGCGACCCGCTCTACGCGCAGCTCCGGCCGGGGATGAAGGTCACGATAGCGATTGACGACCTCTCGATGCCGCTCCCGCCGATGCGCACGCCCGACATCCGGCAGACGGCGCTCGAAATCCTTCTGGACTTGCTCCACGCCAACGGCGTCGACGACGTCCACCTCATCATCGCCATCTCGCTCCACCGGCGCATGACCGAGTGGGAGATCAGGCGCATGTGCGGCCAGAGGGTCTTCGACGAGTTCTGGCCCGACCGCCTCTACAACCACGACGCCGAAGACCCCGACGGCATGACCGTCATCGGCGAGACGCGCCACAAGGAGAAGCTCTCGATCAACCGCCGCGCCGCCGAGAGCGACCTGCTCATCTACCTCAACTACAACTTCGTCCCGATGAACGGCGGGCACAAGTCGGTCGCCGTCGGCCTCTGCGACTACGAATCCCTGCGCCCCCACCACGAGCCGCAGACCATCCGCGACTCCGACAGCTACATGGACCCGGCCAACTCCGAGCTGAACCGCAAGATAACAAGGCTCGGCCAGCTCGTCGACGAGCACCTCAACGTCTTCCACATCGAGACGACGGTCAACAACCGGATGTTCAAGGGCGAGCTGTCGTTCCTGACGAAGAACGAGGACGAGTTCTCGGCCTACGAGCGGATGAAGTACGAGGCCATGCGCTTCACGATGTCGAAGATGCCGCTCGCGGCCAAGCGCAAGATGTACAACTCGCTGACGGCCGACTACGAGATGATCGCCGTCGAGGCGGGGCGTACCGAGCCCGTCCACGAGCGCATCATCGCCAAGTCGATGCAGCAGTACGTCGTCCCCGTCGACGGCCAGTGCGACATCCTCATCTGCCCCATCCCCGAGATTTCGCCCTACAACGTCTACTCGACGCTCAACCCGCTGCTCGTGCAGGTGATGGCGCTCGGCTACCACTTCAACATGTACCGCGGCAAGCCGCTCCTCAAGAAGGGCGGCGTGCTCATCCTCCACCACCCCTGCTACGACGACTTCGACCACGTCCAGCACCCGAGCTACATCGAGTTCTTCAACCGCCTGCTCCCCGAGACGCGCGACTCGCACGTCCTGCGCGAGAAGTACGAGCGCGAGTTCGCCACCAACCCCAGCTACATCGAGATGTACCGCCGCGGCCACGCCTACCACGGCGCGCACCCCTTCTACATGTGGTACTGGGCCGAGAACGGCCGCGCGCACGTCGGCCGCGTCATCGCCGCCGGGGCCGAGAACGCGCACGTCCCCGCCGCGATGGGCTGGGAGAGGGCCGACAACCTGACCGAAGCGATTGCGATGGCGCGCAGTTACATGGGGCGCTCCGCCCAGATCACCATGCTCCACCAGCCCGTGATCGCCATCTGCGACGTGAGTTAGAATACGGCCGACCGAGGTTTAAGCCATGAGCACGACGACCCGCCTGATTACCGCCGACGAGCTGCTCGTCATGCCCCACCGCGACGAGAACGGCAACGACTGCCGTCTGGAGCTAATCAGGGGAGACCTGAAAGTCATGTCGCCGTCCAAGCCGCTTCACGGCATCGTCTGTGCTCACGTAGCCGCCGAGCTTCGAGACTTTGTCGGGGAGCATGACTTAGGCGTGGTCGTCGGCGCAGAGACGGGGTTCATAGTCGAGCGCGCCCCGGACACAGTGCTAGGAGTTGACGCGGCCTTCATCAGCCACGGGCGTCTCTCGACCGTCGAAGACCTTGATAAATTCATGCCCTTCGCGCCCGACCTGGCCGTCGAGGTGATGAGCCCGAGTAATACGGCACGCGAGATGAGGGAGAAGGTGGAACTTTACTTCGCGGCCGGGTCGCGGGCGGTTTGGGTGTTCGACCCGAAGAGGCGGACGGCGGCCGTTTACGCTTCGCCGTCGGAGGTGCGAGTTCTGAGTGAGCAGGAGACGCTCGAAGGCGGCGAGGTGCTGCCGGGCTTTACCCTCGACCTTGCGAAGCTGTTCGCCGTCGGGAAGAAGTAAGACGGGTATCACGACTGACTTTAAGATGAGATTATCGCCCACGGAAATTTATAACGGCCGGAACGTCTTCATCATCGGCGCGACCGGGTTCGTCGGGAAGGTGGCGCTGTCGATGCTGCTGGAGCGCTTCCCCGGCGTGGGGCGCGTCTACGTCACGGTGCGCGCGCGCGGCAAGGAGGAGTCCGAGACCCGCTTCTGGAACAACGTCGTCACCGCGCCACCCTTCGACCCCCTGCGCGGGCGCTACGGCGCGGCCTTCGAGGACTTCATCCGCGACAAGGTGTGGCTCGTCAACGGCGACATCAGCGAGGACAACTTAGGGTTCACCGAGGAGGAGGCCGAGGCGGTCGCCGCCGACATCGACGTCCTCATCAACAGCGCGGGCAACGTCACCTTCAACCCGCCGCTGGAGAGCGCGCTGCGCACCAACGTCGTCGGCACGCAGAACGTCATCAAGTTCGTCAAGAGGATGAAGCGCCCCGCGCTCGTCCACATCTCGACCTGCTTCGTCGCGGGCAACCGCAGCGGCCCGGTCTGGGAGAGCGACCCCGTCATCGGCTATTTCCCGCGCCGCGACGAGTTGCCGGGCGTCGAGT
>DASVSK010000766.1:0-1843 GCA_036388135.1 Pyrinomonadaceae bacterium
ATCGACCGCCTCGGCGCGAACCCCGTCGCCCTGCAAATCCCCATCGGCCTCGAAGACCAGTTCAAGGGCGTCGTCGACCTCATCACGATGAAGGCGCTCATCTGGAACGACGAGTCGAAGGGCGCGGAGTACGAGACGACCGAGATTCCCGAAGACCTCAAAGAGCGCGCGCAGGAGATGCGCCACAGGCTGCTCGAAGCCGCCGCCGAGGCCGACGAGGAGCTGATGGAGCAGTACCTCGAAGACGAGGGCGCTTCGTTCACCGAGGAGCAGATTCGCGCGGCCCTGCGCAAGGGCACCATCGCCATCAAGCTCGTCCCCGTCGTCACCGGCTCCGCCTTCAAGAACAAGGGCGTGCAGACGCTGCTCGACGCGGTCGTCGACTACCTGCCGAGCCCGCTCGACATCCCGCCCATCGAGGGCGTGAACCCGAAGACCGGCGAGACCGAGGCGCGCCCCGCCGAGGCTTCCGAGCCCTTCTCCGGCCTCGTCTTCAAGATCATGGCCGACAAGCACCTCGGCCAGCTCTCGTTCGTCCGCATCTACTCGGGCACCGTGCGCAAGGGCTCCTACGCCTACAACTCGGTCAAGGGGACGAAGGAGCGCGTCGGCCGCCTGCTGCGGATGCACGCCAACGACCGCGAGGACATCGACGAGGCGACCGCAGGCGAGATCATCGCCATCGGCGGCATGAAGCAGGTCACCACCGGCGACACCGTGTGCGACGAGAACAAGCCCGTCGTGCTTGAGGCGATGGAGTTCCCCGCACCCGTCATCCGCGTCGCCGTCGAGCCCAAGACCCGCGCCGACCAGGACAAGCTCGGCACGGCGCTCTCGCGGCTCGCGCAGGAAGACCCCAGCTTCAACGTCTCGACCGACCAGGAGACCGGCCAGACCATCATCGCCGGCATGGGCGAGCTGCACCTGGAGATCATCGTCGACCGCATGAAGCGCGAGTTCGGCGTCGAGGCCAACGTCGGCAAGCCGCAGGTCGCGTACCGCGAGACGATCACGATGCCCGCCAAGGGCGTCGAGCGCTACAAGCGCCAGACCGGCGGCCGCGGCCAGTACGGCCACGCCGAGCTGGAGATCGCGCCCGCGCCCGGCGAGGGCTTCGTCTTCGAGAACAAGATCACGGGCGGCGCCATCCCGCGCGAGTTCATCAAGCCCATCGAGGAGGGCGTCCGCGACGCGATGGAGCGCGGCTTCCTCGCCGGCTACGAGCTGGTCGACATCAAGGTCGACCTCGTCTTCGGCTCCTACCACGAGGTCGACTCCGACGAGCGCTCGTTCCACATCGCCGGCTCGCTCGCGTTCCAGGACGCGGTGAAGAAGGCCAAGCCGGTGCTGCTCGAACCCATCATGCGCGTCGAGGTCGTCACGCCCGAGGACTACATGGGCTCGGTCAACGGCGACCTGAACCGCCGCCGCGGCCAGATCGAGAAGATGGAGCCCCGGCCGGGCGGCGCGCAGGTCATCACGGCCTACGTCCCGCTCTCCGAGATGTTCGGCTACACGACCGACCTGCGCTCGATGACGCAGGGGCGCGCCACCTCGACGATGCACTTCGAGCGCTACGACGCCGCCCCCCGGAACATCGCCGAAGAGGTGATCGCGAAGGTGCAGGGCGTCGCTAAGTAATTGGACCGTTGATTCAATGAGTCGTTGAATCAATGAACAAATGAATCAAACCCGTTAAGGAGCGAGAGGGAAACATGGCGAAGGAGAAGTTTGACCGGTCGAAGCCGCACGTGAACATCGGCACCATCGGGCACGTCGACCACGGGAAGACGACTTTGACGGCGGCGATCACGAAGGTCTTGGCGAGGCACAACCCGAAGAT
>DASVSK010000767.1:0-2280 GCA_036388135.1 Pyrinomonadaceae bacterium
GGAGGCGGGGCGTCCGCCTCACCTCGCCGCGAGACGGTGATGTAGGCGCAGAACTCGGTCACGACATTTTGCAAATGCCGGACGGCAAAGTCCAGGGAGATTTCCTTCGCGTGCAGGTAGCTGAGCGTCCGCGGCTCGACGACGTAATGGAACTCTTCGAGCACCCAGCGCGCGCCCAGTATCTTCCCCCAAAAATCCGTGAACCACACGCACATGTGGAGGTAGATGTCCTCCGTGAAGAAGAATTTATGGTCGATGATGAAGGCCGCGTTTGACCAGGCGTAGGGGGTCCATATCTCCACCCGCGCCCCGTCGGCGCATACCCTGCTGATCTCCGCGAAGATGCGTGTGGGGTCTCGAAGGTGCTCCAGGAAGTGGGAGGAGTGAACGTAGGCGACACTTTGGTCGCCGAAGGGCAGCGGCTGCGTCTCCAGGTCGACTATACGATCCACCCCGGGAGACCAGTGCATGTCGACTCCCAGCGTGCCCTCCTTCTTGGCGGAGCCGCAGCCCAGATCAATTCGCAGTCCCGTAACTGTGCCGTCCATCCTTTTTCCTCACGCCCATGTCCACCGTCCCGCCGGTCATATCAAGGTCGCGGGATTGAGGGTCCCGGCCCGCGACCGAAAAGACGACCTCCCGCCAGTCGGCCGCGCGATGCTGTAGCGTCCGCTCCGAGAGGGTGTATTCGTGGGCCGCTTTGGCGAGCCTCCGTCGGAGCGCGTCGTCCGTCAGCATCAGCTCGAAAGCTTCGGCCCAGCTCCGGGTGTTGTTGTCGGCCAGGAACCCGGTCTCCAGGTGGCGCACCGTCCCCCCGTAGACGGGCCCGCGGCTGTAGACGCCGGGTATCCCCAGAATGCTGTAATCGAGGAATTTAATGTCCGACTTGCAGCGGGTGAACTCGTCCACTTCGAGCGGCGCGATGGCGAGGTCCCATTTGACGCTCCGCCCCATCCAGCGCGCGAAGTCCGGGTACTCGACGTGGCCGCCGACGTCGAGGACGCTGACGGGCAGCCCAGCGAACGCCTCGATCACCGCGCGGTCGGCGACGCCGCCCACCAGTTGCAGTTCCACCTCTCCCGCGTGCCGCCGTAGGGCCGCGCGCAGCGGCTGGAGGATCATCATCAGGTCGGCGTCGTGGGTCTGCGTGCCCATGTAGCCGATGACCTTGCGGCCGCCGCGTCCCGCGGGCGGCTCCGCCGGCGGGTCGCCCAGCCAGAGGCGCTCGTCCAGCGCGTTCGGCACCACATAGATATTCGGGTTGAGCCGGGCCAGGCGCTCTTTCAGGTGCTCGGTCGCCACCATGATGCCGTCGGCCTCGCGCGCGAAGTAGCGGACGGCCATCAGCTCTTCGGTCGTGAAGGGCCAGCGGTTGAAGCCCGCGGGCTTGAGGTCGAGGAGGTTGTCGTCTATCGAGTAAAGGATTCGCGCCCCGTCGTGCCGCGCACGCCTGACCAGCGCCTCGGCCGCCTCGGGCGTCACGCCGGGGAACCACGTGCGGTCGACCACGACCACGTCCGCCCGGGCGTAGTCCTGCCCGGAGCTGACGACCAGACTGTCGGCGTTGGAGGCGTGCTTGAGCGGGAGCAGCAGGCGGATGTAGGCGCAGCCGTGCGGGCGCAGGTCTGTCCCGTACTCGTAGAGGACGTGAACCTTCAGTTTCTTCATCTTCTTCATGACAGGCTGGCAGGGAACAGGGCGTTAAGGATGTTATAAGCGGCCCCCTCCGGGTAGTGCTCGCAGGCGTCGAGGAGGGACTGCCGCTGCAACCTCGTCCGGAGGGCTTGATCCAGCGTGAGTCTCTCCAGCGCCGCCAGGCAGGCGTCTATCGAGCCGGTGTCTACGACCAGCGCGTTCTCCTCGTGGCGGGCGAAGCTCCCCGCCCCGCCGCGCCGCGGGACGATGACCGCCGCGCCGCAAGCCATCGCCTCCATCGCGGTCAGCCCCATCGCCTGGAACTCCGAGAAGTCGGCGAAGATGTCCACCTCGTTGAGCAGCGAGGCGACCTGCCGCTGGGTCAACATCCCGGCGTTGCGCCAGGGGAAGTCGTGCGCGAGCGCCTGGAACGCCGTGTCGGACGTTTCGCACCCGAAGAGTATTATCTCGACCGTCTCGCCGCGGGCCCGGTAAAAGTCGCGGAGGACTTCCATCGTCAGCCTCGGGTTGCGCCGGGGCGTGCTCGGGCGAATCATGGCGGCGACGCGTAACGGCCGGACGGGCCAGTCCGGGTCGCGGCGGCGGCGCGGCCGGTAGAGGTCGATGTTCAGACTGTTGCCCACG
>DASVSK010000768.1:0-11501 GCA_036388135.1 Pyrinomonadaceae bacterium
CCCCGGCCATCACCTCAAGCTTGTCGAGGTAGGCTTCCGGAGAGCCGCCGTAGGTCATGCTCTCGGCCAGCACGTCGGAGCGGCCGCCGAAGCCGCCGAGGCGCTCGATGCCGCGCAGGAAGTCGGCCAGCGTGCGGCTGCGCGCCCGCTGCAACTCCTCGGGCGTCGGCCCCCTGTCGATGAGTTCGTTGATGACGGCGTCCATCTCGCGCTCGGCCTCGGCCGGGTCGACGCCCTGCTTGACGGTGACCGTGACCAGCATCAGGCTCCCCAGCTCGCGCGGGTTGACCGACGCGCCGACGGCCGTCGCCAGCCCCTTCTCGTAGACGAGCCGCCGGTCGAGCCGCGCGCTCTTCGAGCCGGAGAGCACCTCGGCGAACATCGAGAGGTGTTCCGTCTCGGCCTCCTTCCAGGCGGGCGCGTGGTAGACGCGGTAGATGCGCGCCTGCGGGACGCGGTCCTGCATCTCGTCGCGGATGTCGCGCTCGAGACGCGGCACCCACCTCTCCGTGCGCGGCAGCGGCGGCCCCGGCGGGATGCCGCCGAAGTACTTCTTCACCAGCTCCAGGGCGCGCTCGGCCGTGACGTCCCCCGCCAGCGAGATGACCGCGTTGTTCGGCCCGTAGTAGGTCTTGTACCACTCCTTCACGTCTTCGAGGGAGGCGGCGTTCAGGTCCTCCATCGTGCCGATGACGGGCCACGAGTAGGGGTGCGAGAACGGGTAGAGCTTCGGCGTGATCTCGGAGAAGACGCGGCCGTAGGGCGCGTTCTCGCCCTGCCGCTTCTCGTTCTGCACCACCCCGCGCTCGCGCTCGAGCATCTCCTTCGAGATGCGCCCTTCAAGGAAGCCCATCCGGTCGGCCTCGAGGTAGAGCGTCCGCTCCAGCGCCGAGACGGGCACGTCCTCGAAGAAGTTCGTGCGGTCGACGTTCGTCGTGCCGTTGCGGTTGTTCGCGCCGAGGTCGTCCATCGCCTCGCGGAAGCCGTGCGGGTAGTTCTCCGAGCCGTTGAAGAAGAAGTGCTCGAAGAGGTGCGCGAAGCCGGTCTTGCCCCGCTTCTCGTTGCGCGACCCGACGTGATACCAGATGTTGACGCCGACGACGGGCACGCTGTGGTCTTCGTGTACGAGGAGCGTCAGGCCGTTGTCGAGCACGAACTTCTGGTGCCGGATGGAGTAGCGCGCGCGGTCGAACCGTGACGCCTTCGCGCCGCCGGCGGCGGGCGGGAGTCGGCGCTGGGCCAGCGCGCCCTGCTGGCCGAAATGAAGGACGAGCGAAGACGTTAAGGCGAGGGACAGTAGTAGCCGCTGTTTCATCAGGAACCTCGAAGCCGGTTGGAGTTGTAAGCGCTGAGATTGCGGGACGCCCGTCAGCCCGACGGCGATTCTCGCTTGACGGCGAAGTTTACGACGCGCGCGCGGTTTCGGCAAAGCGCGGGCACATGAGCCGCGGCGCGGACGTGGCGGCCGGACGCCGCCACCGTCACACCCTTAAAAAAGTTCGTGGAACTCTTCACCCCCTCCTTCTGAATAATAGTCGCCCGCCACGATCCTGCCGGCGGGCGCGCGAGCCACCACCGGATAGCGAGGAGCCAGAGGGTTCGGCGTCGGCCGTCCCCCGGGATTCGTGCGCGCGTCCGAGCCGTGTCGAGGCCGGCGCTTTCAATCAACAGAGTCCATACAAGAGGAAATCTATGCGAAGAATCGTTCGATACCTGTTCGTGCTGGCGCTCGCCGCGGGGGCGGCCGGCGGCCGCGTGGCCCCGGCGGAGGCGGGCGGCTCGCGCGCCGAGGAGGTCATGAAGCAGGCGAGGGCCGCGATGGGCGGCGAGGAGAAGCTGCGCGGCGTGCAGAGCCTTTCGTTCAAGGGCAAGTTCCGGCGCGTGATGCAGGAGCGCGAGATGTCGGGCGAGCGCGAGTTCGACCTCCAACTGCCCGACAAGTTCTCCAAGACCGAGTCGTTCCTGGCCGGCGGCTCGACGACGAGCATCACCACGTCGCAGACGCTCAGCGGCGCGGAGTCGTGGTCGAGCGGTCGCGGCGGCATGATCTTCATGCGCGGCGACGGCAGGGAGCCGACGCAGGAGGAGAAGGACCGCGCCGCGAAGGCGGCCACGCAGCGCATGCGCGCCGAGATGGCGCGCTACGTGCTGGCGCTGCTCGCCGCGCCGCCCGCGGGCTTCCCCGTTGAGTTCACCTACGTGGGCGAGGCGACCGCCGACGACGGCAGCGCCGACGTCGTCGACGCCGCGGGGCCCGACGGCTTCGCCGCGCGACTCTTCCTCGACAAGCAGACGCACCTCCCGCTGATGCTCAGCTACCGCGCCCCGAAGCCGCGTGTGTTCACGATGACGATGCAGGGCGGCGGCAAGGGCGGCAAGAGCCCCGAGGAGGCGGCCAAAGAGGCGCAGGAGAAGATGAAGGCGGACGCCGCCGCCAAGCCCGAAGAGGTCGAGATGCAGTGGCGCTTCTCAGACTACAGGCAGACCGGCGGGCTCACGCTGCCGCACCGCATCACCTCCGGCCCGGACGGCGAGACGACCGACGAGTTCGAGATCAAGAGCTACACAGTCAACCCGCAGTTCAAGTCCGACAAGTTCCAGAAGAAGTAGGGCAGTAGACAGTAGTTAGTAGACAGTAGTCAGTAGAAAACTTCGTCAGTCGGACGGGGTCAGCATGAAATCGGCGGCGCGCGCCACGCAGAGCGCTACTGACTACTGACTACTGACTACTGTCTACTTCTCCTGCCTACTGCCTGCAAGGAGTCACCGTATGCGTCGTGAAGGATTCGTGGCGCGCGCGCTCTGCGTGTGCCTGGCCGCCCTGGTGCTCTTATCCCCCGTCGCCGCGCTCGCCCAGTCGAAGGGGGACGCCAGCCTGCGTGTCACGGTCGTCGACACGCAGGGCGCTTACGTCCGCAAGGCGCGCGTGACCGTGAAGGGCTCGGCGGGCGTCGAGAAGACGGCGCAGACGAACGACCGCGGGGAGGCGAGCTTCCCGCGCCTCCCGGCGGGGCCGTCGCGCCTGACCGTGGAGGCCAAGGGGTTCGAGCCGCACGCCGTCGAGGCGCTGGAGCTTTCGGCGGGGGCCAACGAGACCGAGGCGCGGCTCGAAGTGGCGAGCGTGCGCGAGGAGGTCGAGGTCGGCAGGGACGAGCGCGAGCGCAACCTCGACCCGCGCGGGCTCGCCTTCTCGAACGTCCTCACGGAGGAGCAGATCGCCTCGCTCCCCGACGACCCCGAAGAGTTCGAGGCGGCCGTCAACCAGCTCGCCGGCCCCGGCGCGAACATCCGCGTCAACGGCTTCCGCGGCGGCAAGCTCCCGCCCAAGTCGCAAATCCGCGAGATGCGCTTCCGCCGCAACGCCTACGCCGCCGAGAACCACGAGCGCGGCTTCGTCACCGTCGACATCTTCACCAAGCCGGGCGTCGGCGACTGGCGCGGCTCGGTCGGCCTCGGCTTCCGCGACGAGTCGCTGAACGCACGCCAGGCGTTCGCGCGCTTCCGCGGGCCGGAGCAGTTCCGCCGCTTCGACTTCACGCTCGAAGGCCCGCTCTGGAAGAACCGCACCTCGCTCTTCCTATCGGCCGACGGCAACTCCGCCTACGACTCGAAGACCATCGTCGCCGCGACCGAGGGCGGACGCCTCGACGACCTCTTCCTGCGCCCGTCGCGCCGGCTCAACCTCTCCGCGCGCGTCGAGCACGCCTTCAACAAGCTGCACGCGCTGCGCGCCGAGTACCAGCGCAACGCCGGGCGGCAGGACGGCCTCGGCGTCGGCGACTTCGACCTGCCCGAGCGCGCCTTCACGCTCGACCAGTCCGAGCACATCTTCCGCCTCTCGCAGACGGGCACCTTCGCCCGGCGCTACCTCAACGACCTGCGGTTCCAGGCGCGCCGGCAGGGGCGCGACACGACGGCCGCCACCGACGCGCCCGCCGTCCTCGTCGCCGGGGCCTTCAACTCGGGCGGCGCGCTCACGCGCGGCTCGCGGCTCGCGCGCGAGTTCGAGCTGTCGGACGACGTGGACTTCGCCACCGAGAGTCACTCGATGCGCGCCGGCGTGCGCTTCGAGGCGGGCAGCTACCGCAGCGACGAGCGTTCGAACCCGTTCGGCACTTACACCTTCGCGAGCCTCGACGCGTACCGGCGGCGGCTCCCGACCACCTACACCGAGCGCACCGGCGACCCCTCGCTCTCCTTCTCGCAGTACCAGTTCGCCTGGTACTGGCAGGACGACTGGCGCGTCCGCAAGAACCTCCTGCTCAGCTACGGGCTGCGCCACGAGATGCAGACGAACCTCGGCGACCGCGGCAACTTCGCGCCGCGCCTCGGGCTCGCCTGGACGCCGACGAAGTCCGGCAGCGTCACCATCCGCGCCGGCTCCGGCGTCTTCTACGACTGGTTCGGGTCGAACGACTACGAGCAGACGCTGCGCGTCGACGGCCGACGCCAGCGCGACCTCGTCGTCCGCGACCCGCTCTTCGGCGACCCGTTCGGCGGCGGGGGCGGCGGCGCGCTCCCGCCCGGCAAGGTCGTCGCCGCGCCCGACCTTGAGATGCCGACGGTGCTGATGTCCTCGGTCGGCGTCGACATGCGCTTGGGTCAGCGGTTCCGTCTCGGGGCCGACTACCGCTTCGAGCGGGGGCTGCACCTGCTGCGCGGGCGCAACGTCAACGCGCCCGTGCCGGGGCTGGGGCGGCCCGACCCGGCGCTCGGCAACGTCACGCAGATAGAGTCGTCCGCCAGCTCGACCTCGAACCGGCTGATGCTCCACCTCGCGCCGGGGATGATTAAGACCGGCTTCTTCTGGTCGGTCATGTACATGCACTCGCGCACGTTGACGGACACGGCCGGCGCGCTCTCGCTGCCGGCGGACAACTTCGACCTGCGCGGCGAGTGGGGGCCCGCGCCGGGCGACATGCGCCACTACTTCTCAGCGATGGTCAACCGCCGCGTACTCTTCAAGGGGCTCTCGGTCGGCGCGACCTTCAGTGCCAGCTCGGCGACGCCCTACAACGTCACGACGGGCTTCGACGACAACGGCGACACGGTGAGCAACGACCGCCCCGCCGGCGTCGGCCGCAACAGCGCGCGCGGCGCGGGCCGCTGGGACGTGAGCACGCGCGTCAGCTACGGCTTCGGCTTCGGCGGCAAGCGCACGAGCGGCGCGCCGACCGGCCCCGTGATGATTCGCATCGGCGAGGGCGGCGGGGCGTCGTTACCCGGCGGGAACGAACAGAGGTTCAACGTCGACCTCTACGCGCAGTTCTTCAACGTCCTCAACCACGCGAACCTGACGAACTTCTCCGGCGTGCAGACCTCGCCCTTCTTCGGGCGCGCCACCGCCGCCCTGCCCGGGAGGCGCGTCGAGACCGGGCTGCGGTTCAGTTTCTAAAGCGCCGCCGCCGCCCGCACGGCCTCGACGCAGTAGAGGTGTTCGCTCGTCCGTATGAAAATCCGGCCGCCGGAGATGGCGGGGCTCGCCAACGTCTGCTCGCCCATGCTGTTGGCGGCGACCAGCTCGTAGACGGGCTTCGCGGCGACGACCGTCACCTCGCCCTCCGCGCTGACGGCGTAAATCTTTCCGTCGCCGGTGACGGGGCTCGCGAAGTAGTTCCCGCGCGCGGGCAGGCGCTGCTGCCACACCAATGCCCCGCTCCTCGCGTCGAGGCAGGTCATGACCCCGCCGTCCCTCAGCGCGAAAAGGTAGTCGCCGACGACTAAGGGCGACGGCACGGAGATGACCCCCTTGTCGTAACGCCATGCGACATGCGTGGCCGTGACGTCGCCGCGCCCGCCCGGCCTGACGGCGATGACGAAGTTCGGCTGCGAGTTCGAGGCGGCGTAGAGCAGGCCGTGCGCGGCCGCGGGCGTCGGCGCTACACCCTTCGGCATGCCACCGACGCGCCACAGCTCGCGCCCCGTCTTCGGGTCGAAGCCCTTGACGTGGCCCGACCCGCTCACGACTATCTGGTCGCCGCCCTCAGCCTTCCAGATGAAGGGCGTGGCGAACGAGGGCGTGGGCTGCGCGTGCGGCGTCCGCCAGACGGTGCGGCCGCTCTCCTTATCGACGGCCAGGAGGAACCCCTCCGAGTCGGCGGCGCAGTTGAGCAGGAGCAGGCGGCCGTGCAGGACGGGCGAGCTTGCGCTCCCCCACTCGCTCGGGTAAGGGCCGAGCGGCTTCTCCCAGACCTTCCGCCCGTCGAAGTCGAAACAGACGAGGCCGTAGGAGCCGAAGTAGACGTAGACGCGCCGGCCGTCGGTCGCGGGCGTCGGCGAGGCCGGCGAGTTTGCGCCCCCCACGCGCTCGACCTGTCCCACCGGCACCTCACGTTCCCAGAGGATTCTCCCCGTCCCCTTATCCACGCAAAGCACGAGCAGCCGCCCCTGTCGCGTCCCGCCCGGCGCGGCGTAAGCGGTCAGAAAGAGCCGGTCGCCCCAGACTATCGGCGAAGAGTGACCCGGCCCCGGCAGCGGCGTCTTCCAACGCACCCCGGCGCTCGCGCCCCAGCGCGACGGCAAGCCGCCCTCCTCGGACGCCCCCCGCCCGCCCGGCCCGCGGAACTGCGGCCAGTTCTCCGCCGAGACGTCGGCGGTAAACATCAGCGCCAGCCCCGCCAGCCACACGCGAGAGACGCGCCTTAACACGGCCGCCCGAGTCGCCTTAAATGAGAAGTGCGCCATGAAAGTCCTTTCCCGCCTTCGACGAAGTCACCGGCACGATAAGGCCGGGGCGCGCGGGCGGGAAGGATTATGTCGCGGGCGGGGGTAATCGCGGCGCGAGTTTACAGGAAGGCGGCGGCGGAAATGGAGGGCCGGGGATGAAGGGCTAGAGCGGCCTCCCCAGAAGTCGGAACAGCTTGTCCTTGTAGTTGCGGCTGAGCGTGAGCACGGTGCCGTCCTCCATGACGACCCTGTGCTCGCCGCTGAAGAGCGGGTGCAGTTCCTTGATGCGCCCCACGTTCACGATGGCCGAGCGGTGGATGCGCATGAATCTGTCCGGGTCGAGCTGTTCCTCCACGGCCCCGAGCGTCTGCCGCACGACGTGCGAGGCGGGGCCGACGTGGAGGCAGACGTATTTGTCGTCGGCCTCTATCCAGTCGACGGCTTCGAGCTTTAGAAAGATGATGCGGCCGTCGGCCCTCAGCATCAGGCGCTCAAGGTGCGCCGGCCTCCTCCTCACGTGGTCGAGCAGCGCGGCCACCTGTGTGCTCTCGCCCCCGCCCTGCCGCTCGCGCAGCCGCTCCCTGGCGTGCGACATGGCCCGGGCGAATCTCGTCTGGTCGAACGGCTTCAGGAGGTAGTCGAGGGCGTGAGCCTCGAAGGCCCTGATGGCGTACTGCTCGTAGGCGGTCGTGAAGACGACGAGCGGCAGGTGCTCGACGCCCAGCGTTTCGAGCGCCGCGAAGCCGTCCATCTCTGGCATCTGCACGTCGAGGAAGACGAGGTCGGGCGCGTGCTCCCTGACGGCCGCGACCGCCTCCCTCCCGCTTTCGCACTCGCCGACGACGTCGACCGCCGCCTCCTGCTCCAACATCCGGCGGATGAACTTCCGCGCCAGCGGCTCGTCGTCGACGATTAAGACCCTGAGCTTCGTCTCCCCCATCAGACCTCCCCGCCCGCGCGCGCGCCGTCGGGCGACACGGCCCCGAGCGGCACCTCCAGAATCACGGCCAGCCCCCCGCCCTCGACGTTCGTCAGCTCGAAGCGGAAGCGGCGGCCGTAGAGTTGCCCGAGCCGCGCGCGGACGTTGCGCAGTCCCACCCCCTTGCCGCCGCCGTCGGCCGCGTCCGGGCTGATGCCCGGCCCGCTGTCCCGCACTTCGAGCCGGAGGGCCTCGCCCGACCGACGGCCCGCGACCCGTATGCGGCCGGGGGCGGTGCTCGCGCCGACGGCGTGCTGGATGGCGTTCTCGACTATCGGCTGAAGGATGAGGTGCGGCACCGCCGCCGACGAGGCCGCCGGCTCCACGTCGAACTCCACGACGAGCCGGCCCTGGAAGCGCACCTGTTCGATGTCGAGGTAGCAGCGCAGGAACTCTATCTCCTCGCCGAGCGTCACCAACTGGTGCTCCGAGCGTTCGAGCGTCAGGCGCAGGAAGTCGCCGAGCCGCGCTATCATCCGGCTCGCGCCCGGCGGGTCTTCCAGCACGAGCGAGTTGATGGAGTGGAGCGTGTTGAAGAGGAAGTGTGGGTGGAGCTGCATCTTCAGGACGCGGAGGCGCGACTCGGCCAACTGCGCGCCCAGCCGCGCCTCGCCCGCCTCCGCCGCCCGGTACCCCTCGTAGTAGAGGAACGCCTGCGCGCCGAAGACGACGAGCGTGTAGATGAGTATGTTCGCGTAGAGGGCGTAGAGGAAGGAGTCGAGGTAGAAGTCGAAGACGGAGCCGTAGCGGTGGTCGCCGTGCGGCCCGCCGAGCGGCCACCACAGGATAGCGGTGTAGGCGGCGTGGTGGACGGCGGAGAAGAGAAGCAGCGACGGGACGTGAACCAGCAGGTTGCGCAGGCGCGTGGGGCGCAGGTCGATGGGGAACCGGCGCGTCAGCTTGAAGACCAGCGGCGAGAGGCAGGCCCAGACGAGCGCGAGGCCGAGGTTCTTCGGGAAGCTGAGCCAGGAGGCGTACGGCCTGCCGTCGCTGGCCGCGATGGCGTAGGACAGGCTGGCGAAAGTGAGCCCGAGGAGCGTCCAGCCGGTGAGAAAAAGCGCGGCCGGCCTCCACCCGAAGGGCAGTTTAAAACTCTCTCTCATAAACTGGCGGCGGCTCGACCGCGGCTCAACCCCCCGCCCGGCGTCAGGGCTTGCCGGGCGACGCGATGCCCTCCAGCCTCTTCTGTATCTCCGCCTCGGCGAGCCAGCGCCCGCGCACCATCACCCCGGAGCGACGCGCGACGTTCGAGATGTCCTTCAGCGGGTCGCCGTTCACCAGGACGAGGTCGGCGCGCTGCCCGGCCGCGACCGTCCCGAACCGGGTCTTGTTCTCATAATACTCGCCGGCGTTCTTCGTGGCCGTGCGCAGGATTTGGTAAGGCGACATGCCGGCTTCGAGCATCAGCGCCATCTCGCGGTGGACGGAGAAGCCGGGGACGCTGAACTGCTGCGGCGCGTCCGTGCCGAAGATGACGCGGACGCCGCCGTCGTGCAGCGCCTTCAGGATGCGCCTGCGGTTGGCGGCCACTAGCTCGGCCTTCTTCCGGTCGAAGTCGGGCGCACTCTGGCGCGCGCGGTGGGACTTCTCCCAGTTCTCCACCTGCCGGGCGGGCATGTATTTAAGCTCGGGGTAACTGAGGAGCTTCGAGAGGTCGGGGACGCCGAGCAGCGTCTCCCAGAGCGCCATCGTCGGCACGACCCACGCCCCGGCTTTCTTGGTCGCGCGCACGGCGTCGGCGAGCTTCGCCTCGTCGACGGGGCCGCCCTCCGCGCCGAGGTGCTCCACGTAGCCGTCGAGGTGGTCGATAGTCTCCTGCCCCATCTCCAGCGCGTGCGGCAGCCCGACCTCCGCGGGGACGTGACCCGCGAAACTGATGCCCGCCGCGCGCGCCGCCTTCGCCATCGCGTCGTACTCGTCGCGCGTCAGCCCCGGGTGAACCTTCAGCAAGTCCCAGCCCGCGCGCTTCTGCTCGCCGACCATCTCGGCCGCCTGCGCGGGCGAACTCACCGAGTTGCCGTTGAAGCTGGGCCCCGCCAGGTAGAGCGTCGGCGACAACAGCTCGCCGCGGTCGGCCCTGTCGCGCAGCTCCAACTGGCCGGGCGCGCCCAGCATCCCGCGCACGGTCGTCACGCCGTTGGCGACGTACATGAACAGAACCGCCTCGGTGAACTCCTTCGGGGCCTGGGGCGGCGGGATGTGCCCGTGCATCTCCGCCAGCCCCGGCATCAGGTACTTGCCCCGCCCGTCTACGCGCAGCGCGCCGTCGGGCACTTTGACCCTGCCGGCGGGGCCGACCTGCACGATCCGGTCGCCGCGCACCAGCACCGTCTGGCCGCTCAGCACGCGCTCCGAATCCATCGGAACCACGTTCACGTTGACGAAGGCCACTTCCTGACTCTTCTGCGGGGTTAAAGCGCCGGGCGTCTCGGCCGGGCCGCCGCAGCCCAGCAACAGGAGGACGGCGGCGCAGAGTTTCAGCATCTTCTCTTTCATGGTCACTCTCCGAACGGGCCACTTCACGGGGCAAGCCGAATGTTCGCCGACATGTGCCGCCTCATTTTATCCGGAAGCTTTCGGGAGGGCACGGGACGGCGGCGAAAGATTGCCTGACCTTCTCCCGGTTCGCGGGAGAAGCTTCCGGCCCGGCCGCGCCGCGTCGCCGGGCGTCGCCCTCAGTTCGGCGGCTCGAACGTGGAGACGTTCGCCACGCGCACCCACTTCCCGCCCAGCTTTTCGTACGTCATGATTCCGGCGTAGACGAACTTCTCTTCGTGCTCCTTCCCAGAGGAATCCTTCTGCACGCGCCGCACCTTGATGCGGGTTATCATCCAGGCCATGCTCCCGTCCTTCGAGACGCGGACGATTGGCTCCTCAAGGTCGTCCCATTCAAAGTACCTCGCGCCGCGGAAATACTCTGTGAACTGCTTTCGCTCCCCGGCCCGGGTCGGCCTATGTATCTTCCCCCTGCTGACGGCGACGAACACCTCGGGCGAGTGTGCCTGTAGCAGGTCGACGTCCGTCTTGAAGTGCGCCTCGCGGTCGGCCCTGTGTACCCGCAGCAGCTCGGCCTTCTCCTTGTCCGGGTCGGCGGGCGACTGCGCCAGCGCGGACGCCGTGCCGACGACGAAGAACGCGACAACCGTTAACCACTTCATCATAAACATTCCTTTCGGCGGGACGTATGCCGCCCCGCCGTGTTACCGGCGCGCCGTCACGGCCCCGGCAACGGAGGGTTGAATCGACCCGGCGCATCCTCTTCTCGCCGGGATTGGCGGTCGGCATAGACGCGTCGGCGTAGAGACTTCGGGGCGCGCCCATGCAGCGCCCGCGCGGGCGCGAGCCGTAAAATAAGGTCATTCTCCGGAACGGGGAATAAACATGTCGCCGGCCGCGCTAATCGCGGCGCGAGCCGACTGGAAGACGGCGTGCGGAGTCGGCGGGCAGGGTCGATTCGGATTCTTTACCTCCGGGGCGGACTGTTAAAGTTTACGCCTTCTCCCCCTCCGCCCCCGGCCGGTAGTTGATACAGGGGGCGTCGGACGGCTTCGACGCGCCGGTCGGGGTGATAAATCAGACCCCCGCCCGCCGGGATGCCGATGCCTTCGGCGGTGCCGCCCAGGAGTCGAATCGTTCTTCGGAGCCTCCCCCAGTTCCGCCCCTCGTCGTGGGCGTCTATGACGAAAGGCACCAGCCCGAACGTGCCCGCCAGCCCCGCGGCCGACTCCCCCCTTTCCAAGAGCCCGTACAGCCCGAGCTGCGCGGCACCGGCGGAGACGCCCATCAGGACGGCCCCCTCGTAATACCTTCTGACGACGAACTCCCTCATCCCCGTCTCGACGAACACGCCCCAGCC
>DASVSK010000769.1:0-3961 GCA_036388135.1 Pyrinomonadaceae bacterium
CGCCGCCGACCGGGGCGTTCGGGGTGTTGTCTGCGTCCAATTTGTCCTCTCGTCTGAAGCGGCGTCGCGTGATGGTACGTCGCGCGCCGCGGGCGAGGCAAGCACGCCCGCGGCGGCGCGCGCGGGGCGCGGGAGGGGGCCCCGGTCGGGGGCGTCGGGCGTGAGTTTCGCAACCTTGCCAAGCGCGCCGGGTTTAATGTATCGTGCCATTCTTGAAGACCCTGTTACACCAAATCACCGCGAGCCTGAATTTTCAGCGGACTTTGTCCCGCCCCTCTCCGCCGTCGCCCGACACAGAAGAATCAAGCGCCGCACGGGGGCGCAGAGGTGCGCGGGGCGGGTCAGCCTAAGGAGTCATAGAAGAGATGCTCAACGAAGACGCGAGGAAGAAGGACGTCAAGACGCCGACCATCGCGGGCGAGGTCTGGCACGACGGCCAGTTCATCAAGTGGGACGACGCGCGCGTACACGTCATGTCGCACGTCCTCCACTACGGTTCGAGCGTCTTCGAGGGCATACGCTGCTACAAGACGAGCCGCGGGCCGGCCGTCTTCCGCCTGGAAGAGCACATGCAGCGGCTCTTGAACTCGGCGAAGATTTACCGCATGTCGCACCCCTGGACGCTGGGGGAGTTGTGCGACGCCGTCGTCGGGCTCGTCGCGCGCTGCGGGCTCCAGCAGTGCTACATCCGGCCCATCATGTTCCGCGCGCTCGACGAGGAGCGCCCCGCCTTCGGCGTCAACCCGTTCCCGAACCCGATGGCCTGCTACATCGGCGCGTGGGACTGGGGCAAGTACCTCGGCGAAGAGGCCATCGAGAAGGGCGTCGACGTCTGCGTCTCCTCCTGGAACCGGCTGACGCCGAACTCGATGCCCGCGATGGCGAAGGCCGGTGCCAACTACATGAACTCGCAGCTCATCAAGATGGAGGCCATCACCAACGGCTACTCCGAGGGCATCGCGCTCGACGACCGCGGGTTCGTCTCCGAAGGGTCGGGCGAGAACATCTTCCTCGTCCACGGCGGGAAGGTCATCACGCCGCCGCTCTCCTCGTCTATCCTGCCCGGCATCACGCGCGACAGCGTCATCCAAATCTGCCGCGCGCTCGAAATCCCGCTCGTCGAGTCGGGCATCCAGCGCGCCGCGCTCTACGTCGCCGACGAGCTGTTCTTCACCGGCACCGCGGCCGAGGTCACGCCCATCCGCTCGGTCGACCGCATCCCCGTCGGCGAGGCGAAGCGCGGCCCCGTCACCGAGCGCATCCAGAAACTCTTCTTCGAGTTCACCTCCGGCCAGCGCGAGGCGCCGGCCGGCTGGCTCACCTTCGTCAACGAGCAGAAGGCCGCGGCCTCCGCCTCGGAAGCCTCCGCCTCGGACAGCAACGGCCACAACGCCGCGCAGAACGGGGAGGTGGGTAAGGCCGCGACGAGCTCCGCCGAAGGCTCCCCGCGCTCGGGCATCCACGTCACGCTGACCGAGTAGGCGGCGGGCCGCCTACTCCCTTTTCTCGCGGGGCGCACGCTCGAACGGGCGTGCGCCCCGCATTTTTTTGAATATTCGCCTACTTTCCCCGCGAAAAGCGCGCCAAAACTTGTCTGTTGACGCTCGTTCGGGCGGCGGCTTAGAATGCTTGTACGCGTCGGCGCACACGCAACCGCCGAGACGCCGCCCCGCCGAAATCCACCCGGCGTACAATCCGAAACAGACCAGTGAAATAAACCAGAGCGCGCCGGCCGTCCGCCCGGGGCCTCCGCGCCGCGTCCGCCCCTCCCCGCCCCGACCGTTAAAGAGACAAGCATGCCAGTCAAAATCGACGACCTCTTGCGCGCCGCCACTCAGCTCGGCGCGTCCGACCTCCACTGCAAGGCCGGCGCGCAGCCGTTCATGCGCATCGGGGGCGAGCTGCGCCCGGTGGCGAACTCGCCGCGGCTCACGCAGGAGGACACGCTCGACATGGCCTTCTCGATGATGTCGAACCGGCAGAAGCAGCGCTTCAAGGAGGTCTCGGAGGCCGACATCGCCTACGGCGTCTCGGGGCTCGGGCGCTACCGCGCCAACATCTTCCAGCAGCGCGGCACCGTCGGCATGGTGCTGCGCGTCATCCCCGACAAGGTGCGCACGATAACGGAGCTGGGGCTGCCGCCCGTCATCGAGCGCATCGCCGAGGAGCAGCGCGGGCTGGTGCTGGTGACCGGCACTACGGGGTCGGGCAAGTCGACCACGCTGGCCGCGATGATCGACCACATCAACGCCAACCGCGGCGGCCACCTCATCACCATCGAAGACCCCATCGAGTTCCTCCACCGCGACAGGAAGTCCTTCGTCACGCAGCGCGAGGTCGACGTCGACACGCGCTCGTTCGCCGAGGCGCTGCGCGGCGCGCTGCGCCAGGACCCGGACGTCATCCTCGTCGGCGAGATGCGCGACCACGAGACCATTGAGACGGCGCTGACCGCGGCCGAGACCGGCCACCTCGTCCTCTCCACCCTCCACACGCTCGACGCGACCGAGACCGTCCGCCGCATCGTCTCGTCCTTCCCGCCGCACCTCCAGAAGTCGGTCCGCATCCAGCTCGCGGGCATCCTGCGGGCGGTCGTTTCGATGCGGCTGGTGCGCGCGGCCGACGGCGCGGGGCGCGTCCCCGCCGCCGAGGTGATGATCTCGACGGGGCTCATCCGCGACTACATCATCAACGAGGAGAAGACCTCGCTCATCCGCGACGCCATCGCCTCGGGCACCTCGCAGTACGGCATGCAGACCTTCGACCAGTCGCTCTTCACGCTCCACCAGTCGGGGCTCATCACGATGGAGGAGGCGCTGCGCGGCGCGTCGAACCCGGACGAGTTCCGCCTCCGCGTCTCCGGCATCCGCTCGGCCTCCGACCAGGCCAAAGACGACATGGAGCGCGTCACCTCCGTCACCAACGGCAGGCAGCGCGAGAGGTAAACGATTCCCGGCCGGCGGGGCCGCGAACGCCTTATGAAAAGCGCACGACTCCTCGCACTGTCGGCGGCGCTGCTGTTCCCGACCGCCGCCGCCCACGCCCGCGCGACCCCGCCGCAGGAGACGGGTCGCGGGCTCAGCACGCGCGAGTTCGACACGTCCGCCCCGGCCGAGGCCCAGACCCGCGAGCGAGCCGCGGAGGCCGCGCCGTGCGCCGGGAGCGTGGGCGGGACGGCCACGATCATGGTCGACCCGCTCCTCATCCGCCCCGACCCGAACGACCCGAGCCCCGCGCGCCGCGCGCCGACGCCCTGCGAGCCGGCGTCCCGGCCTTCGTGGTATCTGGAAATCTACAGCTTCGAGCAGCTCATCGTCTCCGACTCGTACGGCAACACCGACCGGCTTTACTCGGAGCGGGCCGCGCGCCAGACCGTCCGCGACGTGTCCTACAACCCGCTCTGCGCCTACGCCAACTGCGTCACCGTCATCATGTCGACGGGCGAGGGCTACGCCTTCAAGATCAGGCCGGGCGTGACGATGCACCTCAAGCTCGTCCGCGGCGTCGGCAACGAGAGCCCCGACGTGGCCGTCAGTTACCGCAACCTCAACCTGCCGGGAGCCGCGTGGGCGCTACTGACGATAACGCCGCGCGGCCCCGAAGACCTGCGCGTGGACAAGGACGGCGACGGCCGCTTCGAGACGGCGGTCGTGCCGACGGCCTCGCTCACCGGGCCCGCGGCGCGCGACCGCGACGGCCCCGTCATCGAGTTCGGCGCGGAGGCGCGCGACTCGGGCGACGTCCTTCTGACCGTTAAAGCCTCAGACCCCACGGGAGTGAGCCGCGTGCTCTACTCGCTGGACGGCCGCGCGTTCCGGGACTACGGCGGGCCTTTCAAGGTCGACGCCGCGCGCACGCCCGTGGTTCACGTCCTGGCCTACGACGGGCTGGGCAACCACTCCGGCATACAGGTCTACAGGCCGGGGCAGAAGCCGCCGCGGCGGGCCCACTGACGGCCGGA
>DASVSK010000770.1:0-6169 GCA_036388135.1 Pyrinomonadaceae bacterium
CGTATGCGGCCGAGTTCGCGTCCGCGATGAAGGGCACCGCGCCGTCGGCGAACTCCCGGTCGAGCAGCAGCCAGGGGTTCGCCCCGGCCTCGCCCTCGGCGTCGAGCGAGCCGCCGAAGCCGAAGCGGCCTTCGCGCCGGAAGGCGTCGGTCGGCGCGAGGATGCGCGGCTGGGTCGGGCGGTAGAGGTTCAGGCAGCTCGCGTCGTCGCCGGGGCGCAGGCGGAAACGCTCCACGCGCACGCCTTCGAGCGCCGCCGCGCCCACGCCCTCACCCGCGCCGCCGAGGTTCAGCGCGTCGCGCCCCTCGGCCGTGTTCGGGTCGTGGACTACGGGCAGGAGCGACTCCGCCAGCAGCGCGTAGCCGCCGCCGCCCGACTGCCTGCCGCGCGCCGCCGAGTCGTCGCGCCGGAAGGCGTCGACCGAGACGATGATGAAGGCGGCCGCCGCGATGAGCGTGATGCACAGGACGCTGCGCCCCGGCCTGTAGGTCGCGTTCCTCATCCCGAGCCGCGAGACCGCGCGCCACCCGCCGCCCGAAATCGTCCCGCGCCCGCGCCCGCGCAGCCACGCCGACTGAAACCCGAGCAGCGAGACGAGCAGCAGCGCCCCGCCGCCGAAGAACCCCGCCGCCTGCCCCAGCGCGCCGACCGAGGCGGCCAGGATGAGCGCGACCCCCGCGACGAAGGCGGCCGCCGGGACGAGAATCCGCCTCGACGAAAAGGCCGCCGGAAGCATCGAAGTCAGCCCGGAGAGGGGGCGGAAGACTCTTCCCGCCCAACGCGCCGCCCCGCCTCCCCCCTCCCCTTCGGCCGCGCCCGCCTCCCACTCGCGCGCGCCCGCGAGCAGGCTGCGCGCCGACGCTCGGCGCAGTCCCCGCAGCGTACGGACGATGCACAGCAGCGCCGCGGCGACCCCGCCCAGTACGCCGAACACGAACGGCCACGGCCCCGCGTGCAGTTCGAGCGCGGTGGTGCCGACCGCCCCGACCCACCACGTGCGGAGCCCCTTCATCAGCAGCCACCCGTAGGCGTACGCGCCCGGCACCCCGACGAGACTCCCCAGCGCCGCCAGCGCCAGCGCCTCCGCGAGGAAGACCGCGCGCACGCGCCCCGCCGTGTAGCCGACGGCGTGCAGCAGCCCTATCTCGCGCAAACGCTGCTCGACGCCGAGCCTGAAGAAGAGCGCCGTCAGCAGCAGCGCCGAGACGACGATGAAGAAGCTGAAGTAGAGGAAGTATTCGCCGAAGTCCGTGGCCCCGCGCGAGGCCGCGAGCCCCTCGGCCCTCACCGGGTAGACGTTCATCCCCGCCGCCGACGGCTCAAGCGTCCCGCGCAGGGCGGCCCCGAAAGTTTCGAGCGCCGACTCCGGCGTCTCGCCCCCCGGCGCGCGGACGCGCAGCGAGGTCAGGCTCCCGAAGCGCGAGCGCCAGAGCTCCTGCCCGAGCGCGAGCTGGACGAAAGCCTTCGGCGTCGTGCGGTGCTCGTCCCAGTAGTCCTCGTCCTGCGGGCGTATGCGCGAGAGGTCGACGGGGAACGGCGGGTCCCAGTCGGAGAGGCTGCTCGCGCCGCTGATGCCGGGGTACTCGGGCACGAGGTCGCGGTCGGCCGCCTCGCCCTCGACCGGCACCACGCCCGCGAGCCGGAACTCCGACGCGCGCGTCGAAAGCCGCCCCACGTCCTCCCACACGTAATACTCCAACGCCACGGCGTCGCCCACGCCCGCGCCCAACTCGCGCGCCGCCCACTCGTTCAGCACGACGGGCGGGAGGCCCTTCTCGTCCACGGCCGGGCCGGACGCGTCCGGCCCGGCGGCGGGTTTTCCGGCGGGCGACGCGGGCGGCCCCGCGCCTTCTCGCGCGGCCCCGGCGAGTCTGCCGAAGGCGTCTTCGCCGAGCGCGGTGACGATTGAGTAGGGCACCTCCCGCCCGCCCGTGCGGAGCGAGTTGGCGAGGTAAGAGAGGACGGGAGTCGTGCCCATCCCCGCCCTGCGCGCCGCCTCGCGCGTCGCGTCAGCCAGCGCATCGCCGACCAGTCCGCTCTCGCTCTCTAGCGCCAGCCCGCGCCCCGCGTCGAGCCGGCGCAGCTTCACGCCGAGGTCTTCGAGCGTCGCCGCCCCGCGCAGCAGGCCGCCCAGCCTCTCCGCCTGCGCGCGCGCCGCCGCGCCCTCCCGCGCCTCGCCGCGCGCCGCGAAGAGGATGGTGTTGACGCGGCCGACGCGGTCGAGGCTCCTTTGCAGCGAGGCCAGCGGGACGAAGACGGCGCGCACTTCCGACTGGCGCGGGCGGACGGAGAACTCGCCCAGCTCCGACGCCGCGAGCGCCCCGCGCACCGTCAGACGCGCGCTGCTGCCCACGTCGTCCTTGCGCCCGTGCAGCGACTCGACGGGGATGTCCGAAGGCTGCTCGACCCGCAGCACGACGGCGTCGCCCGCCGACGCGCCAAGCTCCGACGCGAGGCTCGGGCTCAACAGAATCTCGTCGCGCCCCGGCGCGCGCGAGGCGGCGTCGGCGCGGCCGTGAAACTCCCAGAAGCGCGCGTCCACTCCGTAGACCTGCACCGCCAGCGCGCACCGCCCGCTCGCCTCGTGCGCCACGACGCCGTCGGCGACGACGAGCGGGCAGGCCGCGTCGAACCCTGCGTCCGCGAAGCCTGCGGCGGCGCGCACGTCCTCGGCCAGCCGCTCGCGGAAGAAGTTCGGCGCGCTGACGACGTGCGACGCGCGCCCGAGCCGCTGGAGGAACAGCCCGCGCAGGCTCGCCCTCACGGACTCGCCCACCAGCAGCGCCCCGGCCAGCACGGCGACCGCCACGCCGACGCCGAACACGACGGCCACGTTCGTCCGCCAGTAGTAAGCCAGGTTGCGCAGGATGAGAGTCAGCATTCGGTTAAGTGACGGGTGGCGAGCGGCGGGTGGCGAGTGACGGGAAGAACTGCGGGCCCCGTCTTCTTCTTCTCACTTATCACCCGTCACTCGTCACCCCTCTTGAAGTCTTTGCTCGACGAGCCGGTAGCGGACGGGGAGGCGCGCGGCGAGTTCGGGGCTGTGCGTGACGACGACGAGGATGGTCTCCTGCGCGCGGTGCAGTTCGAGCAGGAGCGAGGCGACCGTCTCGGCCGCCTTCTGGTCGAGGTTCCCCGTCGGCTCGTCGCACAGCAGAAGGCTCGGCCGCATCATCAGCGCCCGCGCCAGCGCCGCGCGCTGCTTCTCGCCGCCGGAAAGCTCGGCCGGGCGGTGGTGTATGCGGTGCGAAAGCCCGACCTCTTCCAGGAGCGAGCGCGCCCGCCCGCCGTAGTCGTCGCCGCCGCCGCGCGCGACGAGCGTGGGCGTCAACACGTTCTCCAGCACCGAGCACTGCGGGAGCAGGCAGTGGTCTTGAAAGAGGAAGCCGACCTCGCGGTTGCGGAACGTCGCCAGCTCCCTCTCGCCGAGCGCGAAGGGGTTCTGGCCGTCGAGCGTGACCGCGCCCGAGGTGGGCGGCTCAAGCGCGCCGAGGACGTAGAGCAGCGTGCTCTTCCCGCTCCCCGACGGCCCCATCACGGCGATGGCGTCGCCGCGCCCGAGCCGGAGCGACACGCCCGCCAGTATCGGCAGCGCCCCGCCCGGCGTCCTGTACTCCTTCGACAGGTTCTCGACTACAAGCACTCTGTTCGACCCCCGACCCGCGGAGCGTTAACCGAAAGATTGCCACAGAGACACGGAGACACAGAGGTTTAATTTCAAATCTGAAATCTCAAATTCTTAATCCCTCTGTGTCTCCGTGTCTCTGTGGCAATTTTGAACCCGGCGCTTAATCTCCCGACGACGCGGCGACCGCGGGCGACGCGGCCGCGCGGCCGCCGGCCAGCTCCCCGTAGACTTCGAGCGCGCGGTCGGCCATGTGCGCGACCGCGTGGTGGCGTCGCACGTTCTCGAAGGCGTCGGCGCTCATCGCGGCGGCGAGCGCCGGGTCCTGCTTGACGCGGAGCAGCCCCTCGGCGAGGCCCGCGGCGTCGTCCGGCTCGACGAGCAGGCCGCCGCGCGTGCGCTCGACGACCTCGGTGAACGCGCCGCGGCGCGGCTGGACGACGGGCACGCCGCACGCCATCGCTTCGAGCAGGAAGATGCCCTTCGGCTCGTCGTAGGTGGCCGGCACGGAGAGCACGTCGAGGCCGCGCAGGAACTCGATCTTGCCCTCGCGGTCGAGCACGCCGCGGTAGTTGAACTCGGCCGACAGCCCCGCCTCGCGCATCCGCCGCTCGACGCCCGCGAGGTAGCCCCTGTGCTCCGCGCCGAGGTAGCCCGCGACTTCCAGCCGCGCCTCGCCCGCGCCCAGGTTCTCGCGCAGACGCACGTAGGCGTCGGCCAGCAGGTGCAAGCCCTTCTCCGGCGCGACGCGCGCGAAGTAGCCGACCGTGAAGGGACGCCCGCCCCCCGTCGGCGCGCGCATCTCGTAGCCTTTCATGTTGATGCCGAGCGGCACGAACCTCATCTTCTCCTCGGGGATGCCGAGGTAGCCGGGCATGAACCCTTCGTAGTAGCGGCTGACGGCGAGGAACCGCTCGACGTGTTTGACGTTCTCGCGGATGAGCCGCAGAGACTCCGAGCGGTACGGCTCGGGCAGGCCTTCGAGGAAGAGGTCTTCGCCCTGGAGCGTGCAGCACACGGGGCGTCCGAGCGCCTCGCGCAGCGGCCCGGCCAGCCCGATGAGGAGCGTGTAGGGGAGGCAGAGGACGTCGAACGGCGGCTCGCCCTTGAGCCAGTCGACCAGCTTCTCAAGCTCCTTGCGCTGGTTGCCGTCCTCGCCCTTCAGCATCGAGACGGTCAGCTCCCCGAGCATCCGCGGGCTGGTCTGGATGGAGCTGCGCGAGGCGAGCCTGAGCGCGAGCTTCGAGTCCCACAGGCGGTCGAGCAGCCGCGGCGTGCGGCGGAAGAGCGCCGAGTGCTGTTCAAGATAGACGCTGATGCCGCCGAAGAAGACGCGCTCGCGGCTGACGTTCGTCTCGTCGGTCAGCGTCGGCGTGTAGAGCGGCACCAGCACCACGTCGTGCCCGCGCGCCAGAAGCTCCGACGCCAGCGCGTTGTCGCGCAGGCAGCTCCCGCAGTACATCTGCGCCGCCCCGGCCGTGATGTAGAGAATGCGCATGGTAATTGTCAGTAGACAGTAGATAGTAGACGGTAGGCAATGGGCTCCGCCGGTCGGACGTTGACGCTGATACTCGAAAGACTTGCCATAGGAAAGCTTTTCTACTGACTACTGACTACCGGCTGCTGCCTTGTGAAAGGCCCGGCGCGCGTAGAGGTGCTCGAAGAGGTTGCCCTCGTGCGGCTGGTCCCAGCGCACGACGCTGGTGGAGACCGGCCCGACGTTCAAGCGCCCGACGAGCGGCGACTGCGCGAGGCGGCGGACGAGCCCCGCGTCCTCCGTGATGGCCGTGACGACGAGGCTCGGGCCCAGCGCCCCCGGCAACGCGTCCTGCCGCGCCTCGACGACGCTCGTGAAGGGGAACAGGAACTCGCGGTTGGCGAGCGGGTGTTCGGCCGTCTCGCAATGCACGACGGTCGGCAGCAGGTACGCGCAACCCTCGCGGCGCGCGAGGCGTTCGGTGCCGCGGCGTCCGGCCGTCACGTCGCGCGCGCCCGGCTCGCCCAGCGCGCCCTCGACCATGCCGTTGATTCGCTCGGCGACCGCGGGGTCGGCGAAGGGGGCGAGCAGCGCCTCGGGGTCGTCCTCGGCGCGCGGGACTATCTGCGAGAGCCTTTCGGCCAAAGCCTCGGCGATCTCGGCGGCGTGGCGCGTGACCCACACGCCCGAGGCGTTGACGCAGGAGCGCCCGCCGTTGTCCGCCACCGACGCGGCGATGACGTCGAGGTGCCTCTCCCAGTCGTCGGCGCAGTCCTCGCCGATGACAATTTTGCTGTAGCCGGGCCCGTGCAGCTCTATGCGCGGGTCGTCCTTCCACGCGCCGACCGAGGAGACGTCGCCGAACATCATCCCGCGCCCGCAGCGTTCGAGGATCACGCCCGCGCCCGCGTGGTCGGTCGGGTAGTAGCCGAACGCCTCGCGCGGCACGCCCGCGCGCGCGAACGCTTCGACGAGGCGGTACGGCGTCCACGGCTCGGCCGCGCCGGGCTTCAGGACGAGCGGCGTCTTCAAGGCGACGGCCGGCGTCCACAGCGCGTGGACGGCCG
>DASVSK010000771.1:0-3266 GCA_036388135.1 Pyrinomonadaceae bacterium
ATGACCGGGTGGCGCGCGAGGTCGAGCCGCTCGGCCTCGTTGAGGGGGCCGTCGCGCCTGATGTAGTCGCGCCCCATCGTCATCTCGCCGACGTCGTGGAGGAGCGCGGCGAAGACGATGGAGGTGCGGTCGGCGCGCGACAGGCGGAAGTGTGCGGCGAGCGCTTCGGCGAGACGCGCCACGCGCGGGGCGTGCGGGTGCCCGTAGCCCTCGAACTCGTCGACGCCCGCCGACAGGCGCAGGAACACTTCGCCAGCCGCTCGCTCGCCCTCTGCAAACTCGATGCTCATAGGGGTCAGAGTTTAAGGTTCAAAGCCCGGAGAGTAAAGTAGACAGTAGACAGTAGACAGTAGTCAGTAGACAGTAGTCAGTAGCGCTCCGCGACTCGTGCGACGCCGCTTTCAATCTGACGGCCGGGATGAGAAAGGCTTTTCTACTGACTACTGACTACTGTCTACTGTCTACTCTTCGAGAGCTTGAGGTCGTAGGCGGCGCGCAGGCTCGCGTCCTTGAGCGTCTCGTAAGCCTGCGTGACCTTGGCGAAGGCGGCGTCGATGCGCTGGCGCTGCTCCTCGTCGGCGTCGCGGCGGAAGCGGTCGGGGTGGAGGCGGCGCGCGTGCGTGTAGTAGACGCGCTTGACCTCCTCGGGCGTGACGCCGCGCGCGACGCCCAGCACCTCGTAGTGGCTCGCCCCGCGCGCGAGCGCGAACAGCTCTTCGACCGTGGCCTCCGCGGGGGCCTCCGGCTCGGGCGGGGCCTCGCGCTCGACGGTCTGACGCGCGGAATCCTGCGCGGCCGCGGGGCGCTGCTGCCGTGCGGCCGCCTGCCGCAGCACATCCGCGTCCAGGGCGCGTGGCCGGTCGGGGCGTTCGAGCAGACCCGCGAGCGCGAGCACGTAGACGGCGCGCCGCGTCTCGTCCTCGGGGAGCCCGCCGACGGCGACGACCTCGCCCAGCCGCAGCGGCGCGTAGACGCGCGAGAGGATGAAAGCCTCCGAAGGCAGGAGCCGGAGCCCCGCCTCGATCTTCTCCTGCAAGCCCTCCGCGGGCGCGACCCGTTCGTCGTCGCGCATCCTCGCCGCGACCGACTCGGGCGGGAGGCCGCGCGCCGACTCGACGAGCAGCGCGGCGGCGTCGAAGTGGACGCCCTGCTGTAGACCGGCGAGACGCACGCGCGGGTCGAAACTCCATTCGCCGTCCGCCCAGCGGAGCAGCTCGACGAGCACCTCCTTCGACTGCCGCTCCTGAACCTTTTTCAACCCCGACTCGTCGAGCAGCCCCGAGCGCAGCAGCATCAGACCGGCCTGCTCGTCCGAAGTCCTTTCGCCGACGAGCGCGTAGAGCCGCGCCGGGTCGGCCGCCCCGCTCCGGCGCATCACCTCGACGAGCCGGAAGGCGCGCAGGTTAGAAAGCGCCGCCGCGACCTGCCCGCCTTCGAAATAGACAGCGGCCTTCGCGCGCTCGCGCGCGACGCGCAACGCGCCCGACAGGCGTGCGTCCGAGATTTCTTGTACGAGTTCGGTTAAAGGCTGGTCGCTCAGTCGGCCGTTCAGTGGGGTGCGGGGCCGGCCCTTCAGAAGACCCCGCGGCCATCATAGCTCAGGGCGAGGTCAGAGGCTAGAGGCCGAATCGGGGTCAGGGGCCGGAGGCCGGAGGTTAGAAGCCGCGCCGACGCGCGACCCTCATTCGACCTCGGGCCGCCGACGCCGCGGCTTCTACCGACCTTTCACCTCCGGCCTCTAAACCCCGTTCCGACCGCCAGCCTCTCCAACAAGTTTTGAGACAAAAAACGAAAGATTTTCTGTCAGCATGCGTACACTACTTCGCGGTCGCCAGTGGTCTCCGGTTCGAGCGGATTTTCACGCCGGGTGTGATGGTACAAAAGTCGAAAACAGTAACGGGCGAGCACGCGTCGCCGGGGGAGTCGGCGTCGCCGAGACCTCCGAGCGTCGCGCACGATTGCGGCCGCACGGCGGACACGCCGCAGGGTCTGAACGCGGAGGTCGTCAGCCTCCTCAACGAGCAGGCTTTCGCGCCGGGCGAGGACTGCACCGAGCGTGAGGTCTGCGAGTCGTTCACCGAGATACTGCTGCGCCATTGGGATTTGTGCTGCGTGTCGACCTTCCTGCGCGGCGAAGACGGCGGCCTCGCCCCCTGCACGGACTACGCGCACGACCACCTCGACGGCGAGTCCGCGCGGGCGCTCGGCGGCGCGCTGGCCGCGGAGGTCTTACGCACGGGCGAGGAGTTCGGCGTCGGCCTCGGGGCGGAGTCGTCGGCGCGCGACGGGGAAGGCGGCGGGTCTTCGGAGGAGTTGGCCGGGCTGTTGGCGCACGCGGGCGTCGAGGCGTGCGCGGCCGTGCCCATCCTCGCCAGCGGCGCGCTGGCCGGCGTGCTGGTCGTCGCGTCGAAGGACGCGGGTCGTCTGCGCGAGGCCGTCAGCGGGGTGCGCTGCGTCGGGCAGGCCGTCGTCATCGCGCTCGGCAACGCGCGCCGCAGCGCGGCGATGAACGAGCAGCGTCGACGCATCGAGTCGCTCGTCGAAGAGCTGCGCAGCCGCACGGCCGAGCTGGAGAGAGCAAACCTTGAGTTGCAGCGCGTGGGGCGCTACCGCTCGCTCTTCCTGGCGCGCATGTCGCACGAGCTGAGGACGCCGCTCACCTCCATCCTCGGCTTCGCGGAGATTCTGATCGACCAGGAGCACCTCAACGAGACGCAGCGCCGCTTCTGCGGAAAGATTCAGTCGTCAGGCTTCCAGCTCCAGGCGAGCCTCAACCAGCTCGTCGACCTCTCGCGGCTCGAAGCGGGGCACACCGAGCTTTTCCTCCACGAGTTCTCCGTGCGCGAGACGCTGCGCGAGTCGTGCGCGGCCGTCTCGCGCCTGGCGCAGAAGCAGGACGTGACGCTTGAATGCACGACCGCGCACGAGCTGGGCGGCATCGTCTCGGACGAGGGCAAGCTCCGCCAGGTGCTCTACAACTTCCTCGCCTTCGCCATCGGCCGCAGCCCGGCGGGCTCGGCCGTCGAAGTCCGCGCCGTCCCCGCCGAGGGCGGCGGCCTGCGCATCGAGATCGCCGACGGCGGCGAGCCGCTGCAAGACCCGGCGCTGCTCTTCGAGCCCGTCGACATCGACGCCCCGAACGAGCGCGGCACGAACATGAACGAGCTGGGGCTCGTCATCGCGCACCGCCTGCTCGACGTCCTCGGCGGCTCGGTCGCGCTCCACGACCTCGACCCGAAGGGGCTCTGCGTCCATCTCAACCTCCC
>DASVSK010000772.1:0-1814 GCA_036388135.1 Pyrinomonadaceae bacterium
GCACAACGTCGAGGTGCCGCTCATCAGCATCTTCGAGATGCCGACGGTCGGCCAACTGGCGCGGGCGGTCGGCGAGGGCCGGCCCATCGGGGCCGAAGAGGCCGGCGCGGTGATGAGGAAGACGGAGCAGGAGGGGAGCGAAGACGAGCTGCTGACGAAGCTCGACGAGCTGTCCGAGGACGAGCTGGATTCGCTCCTGCTGGGGATGCTGTCCGAGACGGAGTAAAGCAAATGAGCACTGTCACACAACAGGTCAATCAACTCTCGCCCGAGGAGAAGCGGGCGCTGCTCGCGTCGCTGCTGAAGAAGAAGAAGGCGGCGCGCCCGAAGACCTTCCCCGCCTCGTTCGCGCAGCAGCGCCTCTGGTTCCTCGACCGGCTCTACGGCGGCGACCCGCTCTACAACATCCCCTTCGCCGTGCGCCTCGAAGGCCCGCTCGACGTGGCCGCCTTACGCCGCGCGCTCGAAGAGGTCGTGCGCCGCCACGAGGCGCTGCGCACGACCTTCGCGGACGTGGACGGGCGGCCCGTGCAGGTCATCTCGCCGCCGTCCGCGCTGCCGATGCCGCTCGTAGACCTCTCGGGGCTGACGCCCGAGCGGCGCGAGTCGCAGGCCCTGCGCCTGGCGGCCGCGGAGGGCGGCCGCCTCTTCGACCTCGCGCGCGGGCCCGTGCTGCGCTGCACGCTGCTCAGGCTCTCGGCCGAAGAGCACGTGGCGCTGCTGACACTGCACCACATCGTCAGCGACGGCTGGTCGAAGGACATCCTGCTCAGGGAGATGAGCACGCTCTACGGCGCTTACGCGGGCGGCGAGGCGTCGCCGCTCCCGGAGCTGCCGCTCCAGTACGCCGACTTCGCGGCGTGGCAGCGCGGCTGGCTCCGGGGCGAGACGCTGGAGAAGCAGCTCTCCTACTGGCGCGACCACCTCGAAGGCGCGCCGCCCGTGCTCGAGCTTCCGACGGACAGGCCGCGCCCCGCGTTCGAGACGCACCGCGGCGCGAATCACAGCTTCAGGATAGACGCGGGGCTCTACGAGGAGCTGAAGGAGCTGAGCCGGCGCGAGGGCGCGACGCTCTTCATGACGCTGCTCGCGGCCTTCCAGGCTCTGCTCGCGCGCTACTCGGGGCAGTCGGACGTCGTCGTCGGGACGGTCATCGCCGGGCGCAACCGCGCCGAGACGGAGGGGCTGATCGGCTTCTTCGTCAACACGCTGGCGCTGCGCGCGCGCGTGGCCGGCGACCCGACCTTCATCGAGCTGCTCGCGCGCTCGCGCGCGGCGTGCCTCGGCGCGTACGCGCACCAAGACGTGCCTTTCGAGAAGCTGGTCGAGGAGCTGCGGCCCGAGCGCCGCCTCGGCCACACGCCGCTCTTCCAGGTGACGTGCGTCCTTCAGAACACGCCGCAGAGCGGCGCGGAGCTGCCGGGCGTCCGCATGCGCGGCCTCGGCGCGGGCGTGCCCGTCGCCAAGTTCGACCTCATGCTGACGCTCGTGGAAGGCGGGCGAGACCTCGGCGGGTCGCTGACCTATAAGACAGACCTCTTCGACCCTTCAACCATCGAGCGCATGGCCGAGCACTTCCGCGTGCTGCTCGCGGCCGTCGTCGCGCGGCCGGGCGCGCGCCTCTCGGAGCTTCCGCTGCTGACGGACGAGGAGCGGCGACGCCTGCTCGTCACCTTCAACGACACCGCGCGCGACTACCCGGCCGACGGGGGCGTCCACCGCCTCTTCGAGCGCCAGGCCGCCCGCACGCCCGACGCCCCCGCCCTCGTCTGCGAAGGCGAGACGCTCACCTACTCCGAGCTCAACGCCCGCGC
>DASVSK010000773.1:0-2317 GCA_036388135.1 Pyrinomonadaceae bacterium
GGGAAAAAACTTTCGCGGCGCTCAGACAGGAGTCGGCTCAGACGGGAGTCACGTGCGGCGTCTCCGGGTTCGGAATCTCGCCGTCGGTGTATTGTCTCAGCTCGGGCGTGGCGGCGAGCAGCCGCGTGCGCCAGACGAAGAGGGTCGAGAGCAGGAGCGCGAGCGTGCAGGCCGCGCCGCCCTCGATGCCGTAGTCGCCGCCGCCGAGCCAGTGCGGCCCCGCGTCCGACATGCGGAGCAGCGGGTCGGGCGTGATCTTCGTGATGCCGCTCACGGGCGAGCCGAGCACCGCGCCCTGCACCCAGTTCCAGCCGAGGTGAGCGCCCGTGGGGAACCAGAGGCTACGCGTACGCCAGTAGGCCACGCCGAGCCACACGCCCGCCAGCACCGTGTTGGCGAAGGTGAAGCCGGGCGCGACGTTCGGGTTCGACAGGTGGACGAGCGCGAAGGGGACTGAGACGGGGACGAGCGCCAGCCACAGAGGCCACGAGCGCATCAACGTCTGCAAGGGGTAGCCGCGGAAGAGCATCTCCTCGGCCGCCGCGCCGAGCAGAAAGATGACGCCCGAGCCGACGAGCGTGCGCGCCAGCGCCGCCGCCCCGGCCGAGGACTGCGCGGAGAAGCTGTAGCCCCCGACCGCCGCGCCCACCAGCGCGGCCGCGCAGACCGACGCGCCGCCCACCGCCAGCCCGAAGAGCGTATCGCGCAGCCACCCGCGGTGCGGCGGCCACCCGAGCGAGCGCCACGGCAGGTCTTCCAGCAGCGAGGCGCAGCCCCACCCGACGAGCGCGGCCGGGACGAACAGCGCGAACGACTGGACGACGAAACCGCCGCCGCCCTCGACGACTAGCGACGCGAACGCGTCGCGCGGCAGGAAGAGCGCCAGCGCGAACTCGGCCCCGAGGAAGGCGGCGGTGACGGCGGCCATGTACGCGACGACGAAGACGGCCAGCCGCCACACGCTGCGCAGGCGGCCCGCGCCGTTGTAGAAGAAGTCTGTCATGCTCCACCCGAAATGATGACGTGATTCGAGGCCGGCACAATATAACTGAAAGGCCGCCGGGAAGACGAGACGCGCCATGCGCGCGCCGCGGGGCGCGTGGTAAACTCCCGCGCGGACAACAGACCACATGGGCGAAGGCGTGAGAGATTCGGGGGCGGAAGGGCCGGCCGGGGCGCGGCGGCGGGGCGCGCCCTGGCTGTTCGGCGGGCTGGTGCTGGTGCTGCTGACGGTGCTCGTCTCGCTCCAGCTCTTCGGGCTGTGGGAGGTCTTCACGCCCGACACGGCGCGCGACACGCTGCTGCTCTATGCGCTCTCGACGCTCAACTTCGTCGCCTTCTTCCTCTTCAGCTTCATCTTCATCCGCAGCCTGCTCAAGCTCCGGCGCGAGCGTCGGGCGGCGCTGCTCGGCTCGAAGATAAAGACGCGCCTCGTCGTCTACTTCATCGCCGTCAGCCTGCTCCCCATCACGGCGATGGCGCTCTTCTCCTACATGTTCTTCAACCGCTCGATGGAGAAGTGGTTCAGCTTCTTCCCCGAAGACGTCGTGCGGCAGGCGCGGCTCGCCGAGGACGAGGACGCGCGCCAGCAGGGCGAACACCTGCTCGAAGTCGCGCGCGCCACCTCCGACGCCCTCAACGCGGTCGCGCCCGAGCAGGCCGCCGCGGCGCTCTCCGCGCTGCTGCGCGACGGGAGAATCGAGCGGGCCGCCGTCCTCTCCGCCGAGGGCGTCGTGACGGCCTCCGCCGCGTCGGGGCAGACGCGGGTGGCCGAGGCCCACTTCGAGAAGGCGCTGCAAAGCGCCCCCTCCGCCGAAGGCGTAGCCGCCATAGAGACCGGCGCGGGCGCGCTCGACGTCGCGAGCGTCGGGCTGGCGGGCGGGCGGAGACTCGTCGCGGCCCGCGCGCGGCGCGGCGACGCCAGCATCGGGCGGCTCATCGCCAGCGCGCAGACCTTCGAGGACTTCCGGCGCAACCAGAGGCGCGTGCGCGTGCTCGGGGTGACGACGCTGGGGCTGCTGACGCTGATGCTCCTCTTCGCCGCGACGTGGAGCGCGATTCACCTCGCGCGCGGCATCGGCACGCCCATCCGCGCGCTGGCCGAGGCGGCGCGAGAGGTCGCTGGCGGCAACCTCTCGCACCGCGTCGCGACCATCGCCGACGACGAGCTGGCCGTGCTCGCCTCGGCCTTCAACGAGATGACGGCGCAGCTCGCCGAGAACCGCGGCCGCCTGGAGGCCAACGCCGAGGAGCTGCGCGAGAAGAACCTCGCGCTCGAAGAGCGCCGCCACTACATCGAGACGGTCTTGCAGACGGT
>DASVSK010000774.1:0-3465 GCA_036388135.1 Pyrinomonadaceae bacterium
CGTCGCAATCATACCGCGACAGCCCCCGCGGCCAAACAGCGGGGGCGCACCAAAAGGCGAGGGGGACGGCCCGGCGTCCGTCCCCCTCAAGAGTCTTTCGGTTTGTCGAATGGTCGGGCCCGTCCGTCGTCACTGGCTGACGAGGCGCAGCTTGCCGTCGGGCGTCCGCACGACGGAGACGTTCTGCTCGTAGACGAGCGGCGACGGCTCCGTCGCCTTGAGCTTCGCGATCTGCGTGTGCGAGACGCGCGGCGCGTGCCGCGCCGCCGAGGGGTCGCGCATCAGCGCGTAGCGCTGGGAGATGCGGCGCACGTACTCCTGCGTCTCGCGGTAGGGCGGGACGTTGCGTCGGTACTTCAAGACCGCGCCCTCGCCCGCGTTGTAGCCGGCGAGCGCCAGACGCACGTCGCCGTCGAACATGTTGAGCAGGAAGCGCATGTACTTGACGCCGCCCTCGATGTTCTGCTGCGGGTCGAAGATGTTCCTGACGCCGAGGCGCGCCGCCGTCGCGGGCATCAACTGCATCAGGCCGCGCGCGCCCTTGTGCGAGAGCGCGAACCGCTTGAAGGAGGACTCGCGGTGCATGATGGAGTAGATGAGCAGCGGGTCGACGCCGTATCGCCTGCTCGAATCGACGATGAAGCCGTCGACGCTCGCGTCGCCCGTCGAGAAGCCGTCGAGCGCGCTGGCGGCGGCCATCCGGAGCGACGGCGCGGGCGCGGCGGCGGGCGCGGCCGGGGCCGCGTTGGAACTGAGGGCGGCGGGTGTCGCGGCGGCGGCGGACTTGCCCGCGGCGGCGGCGGGCGCGGGCACGCCCCGCGCGGTCAGCTTCAGCGCCCTCCTCGGGCGCGTGGCGGGGGCGGGCTGCGCGTGCGTTTCGACGCTCACGCCGCCGGGCACGTCGAAGTTGTCGAAGCGGTAGCCGTTGCCGCCGTCCTGCTGCGCGGACGCGTTCAGGCAGGAGAAGAGAATCAGGGCGCAGAGCGTGGGAAGTTTTTTGCGGAGCGTGGGATGTTTTTTCATGACCTAGCTCGTTCCAGGCGCGTTCGCGCGTCTATCAATCTCGGAGGGGTCGCGTTAGAAAGTTTTGTTTGAGGCAGGGGCTGCAAAAGCCGTCCCGGACGCGCTCGACCGAACGCACGAACAGGATAACATACGGGAACGTGGCTGTTCAACAAAATTCCCCGAATGTTTAACTTGAGGTATTTAGCAAGTTAGGTAGGACGGTGCGGGGTGTCGCGGCGAGGCCGCGGGGTGGGGAAGGCGGGGAGGCCGCGCCGCCGGGAGGGAGTCTTGACAGCGCGTGTATGATGAAAGCCGCCCGTCCAGCGGGTAAACCTTACGGCACATCAGGCACATAACGCGTGCGTCCGCCAGCGCACCTCACCCTTCAGGAGAACGAGATGAACAGAGTACTGACCGCGGCACTCGCGGCGACGCTCTCGCTTTCTGCCGTCGTCGCGGCGGCGCAGACGAGCGCCACTCCGGCGACCGAGGCGAACGGCAACAAGAACGCGGCGAAGAAGCGCGGCCCCGTCTTCCGCGCCACGAAGGAGCAGATCAAGCTGGCGCAGGGCATACTCAAACAGCGAGGGTTCTACCCGGGCGAGTCCACGGGCAAGCTCGACCCGGCGACGCGCGACGGTCTCAAGAAGTACCAGGAGGCCGAAGGTCTGAAGGTCACCGGCACTTTGAACGCGGCGACGCTCCGGAAGATGAACGTGACCCTGACGGACAAGCAGAAGGCCTGGGTCACGGCTCACGCACAGGAGACCGAGTGAGCCTTTGACGGAGGGCTCAAAGAGGAGAGGGGCGCGGACTGAATTCAGTCCGCGCCCCTTCTTCTTTCAGACGTGTGCCGCGAGTCTAGGCGGCCGCGCCCTCCCCGGCGAGCAGGCGCTCGACGATCTGGTAACTGGCCTCAAGCGCCTCGCTGAGCTTCTGCGGCTCGGGGCCGCCGCCCTCGGCCATGTCGGGTTTGCCGCCGCCGCGCCCGCCGATGATGGGGGCGAGCTCCTTGATGACGCGGCCGGCGGGGACGCGCTTCGAGAGGTCGGGCGACGTGCGGACGATGAGCGAAGCCTTGCCGTCGGCCCGCCGGCCGAGCACGACGACGCCCGTCTTTATCTGCGCGAGCAGAGTGTCCGAGAGCTGGCGCAGGGCAGAGGCGTCGAGGTCGCTCGCCTCGCGCGCGAGCACCGTCACGCCGCCCTCGACCTCGCGCGCCTCCCGGCCGTCCTGCGCCGCCGAAGCGCCGCCGCCGAGCGCGAGCTTCAGGCGCAGCTCGTCGGCCTCGCGCCGGGCCTTCTTCAGCTCATCCTGTAGGCGGCCGACCGCGGCGGGGATGTCGGCGCGCGTCGAGCGCAGGTCGCCGGAGATTTGGTCGACGAGCGCCTCGGTCTCCTGGAAGCGCATGAAGGCGTCGCGCCCCGTGACGGCGCGGATGCGGCGCGTGCCCGAGGCGATTGACTCGTCGCTCACGATCTTGAAGAGGCCGATGTCACCCGTCGCGCGGACGTGCGTGCCGCCGCACAGCTCTTTGGAGAACGCCTCACCCTCAATCAAACCCGGCACAGTGAGCACGCGCACGTGCTCGGAGTATTTTTCACCGAAGAGTGCCATTGCGCCCGAGCGCATCGCCTCGTCGAGCGTGAGAACATCGGTGCGCACCTGTTCATTGCGGAGAATCTGATAGTTGACGAGCCGCTCGATCTCCGCGATTTCATCGCGCGTTATGGGCTGGAAGTGCGAGAAGTCGAAGCGCAGATAGTTGGGCGCGACGACCGAGCCGGCCTGCTTGACGTGCGTGCCGAGGACTTCGCGCAGCGCCGCGTGCATCAGGTGCGTCGCCGTGTGGTTGCGCCGCGTCGCGTCGCGCTTCTCGGCGTCCACCTGTGCGGTCACGGCGTCACCGACGCGCACAGAGCCGCGATCAACTTTGACGCGATGAACGATCAATCCACCCACAGGTGAGGGAGGCGTATCATTAACCGTTACATGGAGCGTATGTTTATTAAATCTTCCGGCGGGGTTGAAAACGACGAGAACGCCCGTGTCGCCGACCTGCCCGCCCGACTCCGCATAGAATGGCGTGCGGTCGAGCACTACTTCGCCCTCCTCGCCTTCCGCAAGTTCACCAACCTCCGAATCTCCCTTAATCAGAGCTACAACGTTCACAGGCTCCGTGCGCGTCTCATCGTAGCCGGTGAACTCGCACGCGCCGACGAGCGCGGCTACGCGCGCGTAGACGCGGTTCGTTTTGGCGGCGGAGGCAGCGTGGCCCTTCGCGCCCGCGCCCTGAATCTCGCGCAGCGCGCGGTCGAACTCCTCGTTGTAGGTCTCCTCGTCGACCGTGAAGCCTCGCTCTTCGAGCCCGACGCGGACGAGGTCGCGCGGCGTGCCGAAGGTGTCGTAGAGGCGAGCAAGTTCCGTGTAGGCCGGCATCTCGCCCTCGGGCGTCGAGGC
>DASVSK010000775.1:0-1861 GCA_036388135.1 Pyrinomonadaceae bacterium
AGGACGCCGTAGCCGCTCGAGCCCATCGCGAGCAGGTCGGTCGCGACGAGCGGGAGCAGCGCCCACAGCGCGCTGGCGGCCGGCACGAACAGCACGACGCGGACGAGGACCCGCCGCATGGCGGGGGCGTGGCGGACGTAGCGCGCGCCGCTGCGCAGGGCCGCCACCATCGGCTCACGGCCGACCGGGTCGGCGGCGGCCTGCCGGCGCCAGGAGGCGATCGCCAGCGCGACGACGACGAACGACAGCGCGTTGAGCGCGAACACCCAGCCGGCGCCCGCGGCCGCCACCAGCAGGCCGCCGAGCGCCGGGCCGACGGCGCGCGCGATGTTGAAGGCGACGCTGTTGAGCGAGACGGCCGCCGCCAGCTCTTCGCGCGGGACTAGCTCGGGGACGATGGCCTGCCAGGCGGGCCCGTTCATGGCCGCGCCGAGCCCGAGGGCGAAGGTCAGCAGGAGCAGCACGGCCGGGCTCGTCAGCCCCGCGAGCGCCGAGGCCGCGAGCGCCACCGCGGCGACGAGCATCCAAGCTTGCGAGAAGAGCAGGAGCCGCCGGCGGTCTACGATGTCGGCGAGCGCGCCCGCGGGGAGCGCCAGCAGGAAGGTCGGCGCGGTCTCGGCCGTCTGCATCAGCGCGACGACGAAGGGCGTCGGCGCGAGCGTCGTCATCAGCCACTCCGCGCCGACGTTGTGCATCCACGTCCCGACGTTCGACGCCACCGCCGCCAGCCAGAGCGCGCGGAAGAGCGAGAGCCGCAGGGGGCTCCAGGTGGAAAGCGTTTTTTCGGCCATCGCGTTTTGAAGGCAAGGGTCGCACCCGCCGCGCCGCCGGTCAAGCGCGCCGCCCGAGTCGCCGGGGGCGGCGGCCCGCGTCCTGAAAAAAAAAACTGACGGGCGCCGCGCCGCTCCGGGCGTGCGTTGAGATATTATCGTCGGCAAATCTGCGCCGGGAGGTGGTTCCGATGACTCGACCGTTGGCGACTCTTCTAGCCCTGCTGGCCTGCGCCGCGTCGGCGCGCGCGCAGGCCGCGCAAGACCCGTGCGCCGAGCCGAAGGCGCAGGCCGCGCGCGCCGAGTCGCGGCTCAGGGACTGGCCGGCGCTCTCGCGCTACCACGAGGCCAACGCCGCGCTCGCGCCCCCCGCGAAGGGCGAGCGGCGCGTCGTCTTCATGGGCGACTCGATTACGGATAGCTGGGACGACCCGCGCTACGGCGGCTTCTTCCCCGGCAAGCCCTACGTCAACCGCGGCATCAGCGGGCAGACGACGCCGCAGATGCTCGTCCGCTTCCGCGCGGACGTGCTCGCGCTCAAACCCGACGCCGTCGTCATCCTCGCCGGCACCAACGACCTCGCCGGCAACACCGGCCCCACCACGCTCGAAGCCGTCGAAGACAACCTCGCCTCAATGGCCGAGCTGGCGCGCGCCGCCGGCGTCCGCGTCGTGCTCGCCTCGCTGCTGCCCGTGAGCGACTACGAGAAGCGCGACGGCGTCCCCGTCGTCCAGACCACGCGGCGGCCGCCCGGTCAGATCAGGGCGCTCAACGAGTGGATGAGGTCGTACGCGGCCGCGCACGGCCTGACCTACCTCGACTATTACGCGGCGACGGCCGACGGGCGCGGCTTCCTCAAGGACGAGCTGAGCGACGACGGCCTTCACCCGAACGCGAAGGGCTACGAGGTGATGGCCCCGCTCGCCGAGCGCGCCATCGCCGAGGCGCTACGGAAAAAGAGGTGACGCGCGGCGCGGCGGGGAGGATTGGTCGATGAGGAAGCGCGGTCTGAGGTGGGCGACCCTGCTGTCGGCGGCCCTGCTCGCGCAGGGCTGCGCGCCGCGGGCGGGCGAAGGGGCGAAGCAGGGCGC
>DASVSK010000776.1:0-1691 GCA_036388135.1 Pyrinomonadaceae bacterium
GACGGGCGCGAATGAAGACGACGCGGCTGGTGTGGGCGGCGGCGCGCCGGCGGCGTCGGAAGTGCGGGCTACGTCGTCGGCCGCGTCAGCGCCGGGCGTGCGCATGACGCTCGAAGAGCTGGACGACCTCATCTCGGCGACGCACGCGCTCTTCGCCGACACGGTCGGGGCGCTCGACCTCGCGCTCGCGGGCGGCGCGTCGGGCGTCGGGCGCGGCGGACTGGAGGCGCACGCGCGCGAAGTGCGCCGGCGCTTCTTCGAGCTGGAGGAGCGCCTCATCGGGCTGCGCATGGTCACGCTGCGGGGCGCGCTGCTGCGCGCGGCGCGCGCGGGTCGCGCGGCGGCGCGCTCCGCGGGCAGGCGCGTCGAGTTCGAGGTCAGCGGCGGCGAGGCGCGTCTCGACCGCTCGCTCGCCGAGACGGTGGCCGACCCGCTGCTCCACCTCGTCCGCAACGCGGTCGACCACGGCGTCGAGCCCGAGGAGGAGCGGCTCGCGGCGGGCAAGCCCGCGGCCGGCCGCGTGCGCATCGAGGCCGACGCCGAGGGCGGGCTCGTCCTGCTGCGCGTCTCCGACGACGGGCGCGGCGTGGACTCCGACGCGGTCGCGCGCGCCGCCGTCGCCGCCGGGCTGGCCGCGCCGGGCGCGCACATCGCCGAGGCGCAGGCGCTGCGCCTCATCTTCCGCCCGGGCTTCTCGACCGCCGAGCGCGCTTCGCTCGTTTCGGGGCGCGGCGTCGGGCTCGACGTGGTCGAGCGCGCGGTCGAGGAGGCGGGCGGCGAAGTCCGCGTGCGGAGCGAGCGCGGGCGCGGCACCACGTTCGAGCTGCGCCTGCCGACGACGCTCGCGCTTCTGCCCGCGCACGTCTTCAACGCGGGCGGCCGCCGCTACTGCGTGGGCGCGAGGCAGGTGGTCGAGGCCGGCCACGCCGAAGCCTCGGAGGTCGTCGGCGAGGGCGCGGAGAGGCGCTTGCGCTGGCGCGGGCGCGAGCTGCCGCTGGTCTGGATGTGCGAGCTGCTGGGGCGGGCCGCCGCGGGAGAGACGCCGCCGGGCGGGCGGGTCGCGTTCTTCGTCGCGGGCGGGTGGCACGCGCCGGAGGTCGACGCCGGGGCGTGCGCCGCCGTCGCCGTCGACGGGCTCGAAGGCGAGAGCGAAGTGCTCGTGCGCGGCCTCGGCCGGCACGCGAAGCGCTGGCGCGGCGTGAGCGGCGCGACCGAGCTGCGCGACGGCACGGTCGCCCTCGTGCTCGACCTGCCGCGCCTGCTCGAAACCCTGGACTGAAAGCCTGCGGGCGTGCGGACAAAGAGAAAGCGGCCCGGCCCTCTTAAGAGAGCGCGGGCCGCTTCCGTTTTCAGTCCGCGTTGGCGGCTCGTCTTCTTAGCGGAAGATGAAGCCGATGCCGATGCGGAAGCTGTGCGAGGTGTCGCCGCCGCCGTGGTTCGGGTTGTAGTCGAACTGGATGGCGCGGAAGTCCACGCGGTCGCTGAGGCGGAAGTCGACGCCGCCGCCGATGACGCCCGCGAAGCCGGTGTTGGTCTCGTCGAGCGCCGGGAAGCCGCTGACGTCGGCCTTGGCGTGCGCGACGCCCGCCATCAGGTGCGCGAAGGGCTTGACCTTGGTCTCCTTCGCGTTGTCCTTGAACTCGACGCCGCCGACGAGCTGGTGGAGCTCGGCGTCGACGTCGACGGTCGGC
>DASVSK010000777.1:0-2834 GCA_036388135.1 Pyrinomonadaceae bacterium
GACCTGGAGCTGCCTGCGCCCGGCGCGCGTCAGGCTGTAGAACTTGGCGCGCTGGTTGTTGTCCGACACGCCCCACTCGGACGTGATCCACCCCTGCTGCTCGATGCGGTAGAGCGCCGGGTAGAGCGAGCCCTCCTCGACCCGCAGCGCGTCCTCCGACATCTGCATGATGCGCTGCCCGACGCCGAAGCCGTGGAGCGCGCCGAGCGAGAGCGCCTTGAGGATGAGCATGTCGAGCGTGCCCTGTAGAAGTTTCGCGTCCTGCTTTGGCATGAGAACCTCCTAGATAATCTAGGCGCACGGTGCCTGAAAAGCCCTAGATTGTCAAGGGGCATCAGACGCCGCGCAGTTGTGGGGGCGGGCGGGGGCGGCCGCGGAGCCCGGAAGGGGCGCGGGGCCGCAACGCCGCTTTTTTTGCCACGGAAGCAGGGCGGGCGGTGTTCTCTTCCCGGAGTGAAATGGCGCGCGTCCCTTTACCGGAGTGAGACGGCGCGCGTCTCTTCACACTTGAAACTTACACCCATTTCCGAGGTCAATCTGCATGTCGAGAATCTACGCCCCTTCGCTCGGGGTCTTGCTCTGTGTCCTTCTTTTCGCCGTCCACGCTTTTTCGCAGGTCGTCAGCCCGCCGGCCGCGGCGGCGGAGAAGACGGAGGCCGAGAAGTGGCGCGATGACCTGAACCACATGGCGCGGGAGATGGAGTCGCGTCACAAGAACCTGTTTCACACCTTGTCGCGCGAGCAGTTTGAAAGCGCCGTCAGGAATCTGCACGAACGGATTCCGGCGCTCGCGCGCCACCAGATCATCGTCGAGTTGGCGCGCATCGCGGCGCTGGTCGGCGACGGCCACACCAACGTCGCCCCGACGCGCGACCCGAAGGTCGGCTTCCACACGCTGCCCGTCAGGCTCTACCTCTTCAAGGACGGCCTCTTCGTCCGCGCCGCCGAACGCGGCCACGCCGAACTGCTGGGGGCGCGCGTCCTCAAGGTCGGCGACGCCACGGCGGACGAGGCCGTGGCCCGCGCGCGCGAAATCATCGGGCGCGACAACGAGATGGACGTCAGGTTCTTCGCCCCGCTCCTGCTCGCCATGCCGGAGGTGCTCCATGCCCTCGGGCTCTCGGGCGGCACGGAGAGCGCCAGCTTCACAGTCGAGAAGGCCGGGCGGCGGCGGACGTTGACGCTCAAGCCCGTCGGCCCGGCCGAGATGCTGCCGCCGGACACGGACTTGAGCTGGCTGCCGAAGGAGGGCTGGGTCGACATGCGCGACGCGGCCGCGGCCCCCGCGCCCCTCTGGCTCAAAGAGCCGCGGAATAAGTTCTGGTTCGAGTACCTGCCGGGCACGAAGGTCGTCTACGCACAGCTCAACGAGGTGGGGAACAAGGAGGGCGAGTCGCTGGCCGACTTCTCCCGGCGGCTGTTCGCGTTCGTCGAGGCGAACCCGGTCGAGAAGCTCGTCCTCGACCTGCGGCTCAACCGGGGCGGCAACGGCACGCTGCTCCGGCCGCTGGAGGTGGGGCTCATCAAGTCGAAGTTGGACAGGCCGGGCGGGCTGTTTGTGATTATGGGGCGCAGCACGTGGTCGGCCGCGCAGTTCCTGCTCAACCGCGTGGAGAAGTATACGGAGGCGGTGTTCGTCGGCGAGCCATCCGGGTCGAAGGGGAACGCCTACGGCGACTCGCGCAGGATAACGCTGCCGAACAGTGGGGTCACGGTGCGGGTCTCGGTTTACTACTGGCAGGACTGGGAGCCCTGGGACACGAGGCCCTGGACTGCGCCGCACCTGACGGCGGAGCTTTCTTCGGAAGACTACCGGGCCAACCGCGACCCGGCGTTGGAGGCCGTGCTCGGCTACGCCCCGCGCAAGCCGCTCGCGCGCCTGTTGGACGAGGCGTTGACCGAGGGCGGCGTCGAGCTGGCGTTGAAAAGGTTCCGCGAGTTCAGGGCCGACCCCGTCAACAAGTACGCCGCCGCGGAGGAGCCGCTCCTCGTCGCCGGGCAGCGGCTGCTCAACGAGAAGAAGCACGCGCAGGCGCTGGCCCTCTTCAAGCTCGTCGCCGAGGAGAGCCCGCACTCCTTCCGCCCCTACCACGCGATGGGGTACGCGCACTTCGCGCTCGGCGACAGGGGGCAGGCTTTGAAGAACCTTGAGCGGGCGCTGGAGCTGAGTCCGAAGAATTACGACGTGGCGGAACTGCTCGGGCGTGTGAAGCGGCAGCCTTAATTGAGCCCGGCGTCCTCCGCCCGCGCGGCGGTGACGGCCTCGTTCTCCGTCAGGCGGCGTTCGAGCGCCTCCCGCACCTGCGCGCCGAGCCCGGCGTGCTGCCGCATGAGTTTCAACAGTTGCTCGCGCATGAGGATGATGAAGACGCTCGGGGTGAGGGTCACGACAGAGGCGGTCGTCGGGATGTCCGCGAGGAGGGCTATCTCGCCGAAGTAGTCGCCGTCGTCGAGTATCGCCAGCCGGTGTACGCGGCCGTCCTCGCCCGTCGCGTTCACGGCCACCGTGCCGCGGATGATGATGTAGAAGCGGTTGCCCTCGTCGCCCTCTTCGATGACCGTCCGCCCGGCGGGCACGCGCTCCGTGATGAACATCTCGGAGATGTCTCGCAGGTAAGACTCGTCCAGGTCTTTGAACAGCGGAACTTCGCGCAGGATGCCGACGTCGGTCACGCGCAGGTCGCCCGACGCGGAGACGGACGCGCCCGTCTGCCGACGCCACATCCCTGCGTACGCGCCGCCGCTTTGCAGGAGGCTTTCGTGCGTGCCCTGCTCGATGACCCTGCCTTCTTTAAAGACGAAGATGCGGTCGAAGTCGACGACGGACTTGAGCC
>DASVSK010000778.1:0-3819 GCA_036388135.1 Pyrinomonadaceae bacterium
GCCGCCGCCTTCTCCAGGTCGAAGGAGCCGGCCGTGACCTCGACGAGGAGGCGGAAGGCGTGCGTGCCCTGCGCGTCGCCGCACTCGGCGTCGACGATGCGCCCGTCGTTGAAGAGCACGCGGCCGCGCCGCGCCGGGCCCTGGATGGAGAGCGCGCCCGTCAGGCGCGAGTTCTCGATGACCTGCACGGCGTCGAAGATGTTGACGGTCGAGAGGTCGCCGGCGAAGGTGACGGCGCGCGGCGCGGAGGGCGGCGGAGGCGGCGGCGCGGGCGCGGCGTGTTGCAGGTCGGGGCGGCGCGCGCGGCGGATGGCTTCGAGGCCGGGCGCGATGTTGATGCGCGGGTCGATGTGCTTGGCTTCGAGCAGCCGCTCGTGCGCGGCGTCGAAGTTCTCGCGCCCGATGTAGAGGTTGACGAGGACAAGGCACTGGCGCGCGGCCTCGTCTTCCAGCCCGTGCGAGAAGGCGACCTCGCGCAGCTTCTCGCGCAGGACGATGGAGCGCGGCCAGTGCGCTATCGACTCCTGGAGCCGCTCGACGGCACGCCCCGGCGACTTGTATTTGACGAAGAGGTCTGCGTCGAGGAGCGCCGCCTCGATGCTCTCCTCCAGGCTCTTCGACTTTTCGCGTTTGTTCATCGCTTCGACGTCCGACGCCCCGCACGCGCGGCCGGACGAGTCTATCACAGACGCGCGCCGCCCCCGCCGCGGCGAAGAATCCGTACGCGCGCGGTGTAACCATCCGACGCACCGCTGACACGATTTCGTGTGCACGCCGCACGGCACGCGGGCGAAATGCAGCACCGTTCCTGGCGCGTGCGTACACGGCCCGGCCGCGACCTCAACCTATGTCTTAACCCGCCACCCCTAAACTAACTTTTTGACCCCGGCGGGAGCCCTTTTCCCGCCCGTAAGCGTGCCGCGCCAACCTCGCGTGTGAGGATGTTGCACGCGGGAAACATGGCACGGCGTGTGCTAATCAGAGTGTGTCAGCAGTCCCCCATCAACAGTCCGGAGCAGCCTCGCCGCGGGTTCGCCGGCGGAGAAGGCAGACGGACGGCCAGTTCAACCAGAGAGGGTTTTGCCGATGCATGAAGAGATGTCGCTGGAGCTTTTGACCCCGACGGTTCGGCTCGTCAACGAGAGCTGGGCCGGGCACATCCAGCGCGTCTGCGCGGGCTGGAAGGCGGAGGACGCGAGTCAGTCGGACGGCGTGCGCGCGCTCGTCGGGCGGCTCAAGCGGACGCGCCCTTCGACCTACCGCCACTGCGTCCGCACCGCCCGCTTCTCGCGCCGCGTCGGGCTCGCGCTCGGCTTCGACGAGCGCCGGCTCCGCCAGCTCTCGCTGACGGCGATGCTGCACGACATCGGCAAGATACTCGTCCCCGAGCGCATCCTGAGCCGGCCGCGCCGCCCCACGCGCTTCGAGCGTTTCGTCCTGAACCTGCACCCGAACTTCGGCGCGGCGCTGGCCTCCTACTACGGGCTGACGGCGGAGCTGCGCATACGCACGCAGCACCACCACGAGCGCTGGGACGGGCGCGGCTACCCGCACCGGCTCGGCGGCACGGACATCCCCCTGATGGCGCGCATCATCCAAGTGGCGGACACCTTCGACGCGATGGTCGAGCAGCGCGAGTACAACAAGCCGCGCACGCTCTCGGACGCCGTCTCCGAGCTGCGCCGCGAGACCGGCACGCAGTTCGACCCGCGCGTGGTCGAAGCCTTCCTCGACACTCTCCCCAAGGAGTGACGAACCCGTGAATAACTGGATGAGGCGTCGCATCGAGCGCTCCCGCGCGCGCTGCGAGAAGGCCACCACGATTAAGAAGACCGACAAAGGTCAGGAGTCGGAAAAGCAATCAAAGTCGGCCACCCCCGCTTCGCTCGGCGACGAAGAGCGGGGCGCTTAGCCACCGCAGACCCGTAGACACGGCTTGCCGAATTAAGCCGCGCCCCCGTGTCTGCGGCGCGGACAGTCCCCTTCGCAACGCCCGCCCCGCTCCCGCGGGACAGGCGACAGTCCCACCCCTCAAAAATCCAGACGCAGACCCACTCTGACCGTCCGCGGCCGCATCGTGCGCGTCGGCACCAGGAAGTTGTCGGCGAAGGCGCGCCGCTGCTCCTCGGTCGCGCCGGGGCGCAGCGCCTCGAAGTTGATGAACTCCGCGCCGAAGGTGAAGACGGTCTTGTTGAGCACGTTGTCGACCTCGACGACGGGGCGCAGCCGCGCCCGCCCCGAGAGGCGGAACTCGCGCTCCAGGCTGAGGTCGAAGGCGAAGAGGGCGGGGCCCATCCCGGCGTTGCGCGGGAGGTCGCCGGTCTGCCCGACGGCCGGGAGCCCGAACGCTTCGAGCAGCCGCGGGTCGGGCGGCTCGCCGGGCTCGCGCCAGCGCATGAGGCGCGGGTCGCCGGAGAAGGAGGGGCGGTCGTTGCCGACGTCGTCGAGGTTGCGGTCGTCGCCGCCGAGCGTGACGTTGAAGGGCGCGCCCGAGGCGAGGCGCAGGATCGAGCCGAGGCGCAGGCGGCCGAAGGCGCGCGGCGCGTCGAGCGCGGCGGAGAGGGTGAAGCGGTGCCGCCGGTCGAGCAGGCTGCGCGCGCGCTCCGAGCGGAAGTCGCCGACGCGCAGCGCGCTCGAAGTGTTGACCACGCCGTCGTCTATCAGGCGCGAGAGCGTGTAGGCCGCGCGCAGCGACCCGCCCGCGCCGCGCCCCGAGAGGCGGAACCTGCGCCGCGCCTCGACGACGAGGCCGTGGTAGAAGCTGTTGCCGACCGAGGCGAGCTGCTCGACCTGCACGCGCGTCGGGTCGGGGCGCAGGGGTTGCAGCGCCCCGAGCGCCGCGTTAAGCGTCGCGGTCGAGCCGACGCTGCTCAGGTTGAAGACCGAGACGGGCACGCCGGACTCGACGACGCGCGTGACGGAGTCCGCGCCCACGGCCGGCGCGAGCGTAAAGCGCACCAACTCGCCCGCCGCCGAGGCGTTATAGACGGGACGCGCGCCGCCCGCGCCGCGGAAGTTTGGGAAGTCGCGCGAGAGAAGGTACGCGGTGAAGTCGCCGAAGCCCGCCGGGAGTCGCGGGGCGTTGGCGTTAAATTCCCGCCACAGGTGCAGGCCGCGGTTGAAGGTGTAGTTGGCCTCGACGACGAAGCCGCGTCCCAGCTCGCGCTCGACGCCGAGATTCGCCTGGTAGCTCTCGGCCACGCGCAGGCTCGGGTCGAGGCGGCGCGAGAAGTCGGTGGCGCGCGCGCCGAACTCGCGGACGAGCGGCGAGTCGGCGTCGAGCGTCTCGGGGAAGCGCAGGCGCGCGGCGAGGAGGGCGCGGCGCTCCGGGGGCGGGAGGTCGTCGGTGTCGAACTCGACGACCTCCCGGCCGAGCGTGAAATCGTCGAGAGTCCTCAACAGAGCGCGGTTGTAGAAGACGCCCGCACCGGCGCGCAAGACCGTCCTGCCGGAGCCCGTGAGGTCGAAGGCGAGGCCGAGGCGCGGGCCGAAGTTGTCCGCGTCCCGCAGCACGCTCTCGCGCTCGTAGCGCAGGCCGGCCGTGAGCGTGACGCGGCCGTGCGGACGCCACTCGCCCTGCGCGAAGAGGCCGGCGTAGGTGTTCTTCTGCACCGACTCTGTGTTGAAGCGCTGGCGGAAGCGCGAGGGCGCGCCGGCCAGGAAGTCGCCCGCGCTCTCGAAGCTGTAGGTGCCGGTCGCGTCGGTCAGGTCGATGAAGGTCGAGCGGACGCGATGCAGGTCCGCGCCGAGCTTGAAGGTGTGCGCGCCGCCGACGAGCGTCAAAGTCTCCTGAAGCTGGAGGCGCGTCTCGGCGCGGTC
>DASVSK010000779.1:0-3245 GCA_036388135.1 Pyrinomonadaceae bacterium
GGAGACGCAGCCGAACACGAGCTGCGTCTCCGCGTCTCTGTAACTGCCTTTACTGTAGACGGCGCGGCGGCTACTTGTCGCCCGCGCGGACGAGGCCGACGGCGGCGAGCGCGCGGCGTGCGAGCCAGAGGGGGCCGACGAGCAGGTAGACGGGGTTGCGGAAGAAGGCCGGGCTGTTGCCCTCGATGGCGTGCCCGACGAACTGGAAGACCCAGCCCACGACGAAGAGCCCCAGCGCCCAGCGCCACGCCCAGAAGAAGAGCGGCAGGCTCAACACGATCATCGGGATGCCGACGGCGTGCGTCAGCTTGTTCAGAGGGTGCCGGTGCTTCGCCTTGTACGCCTCGACGAAAGAAGTCTCCATAGCCATCTCCAAAAGCGTTGACGGGTGACGGGTGACGAGCGACAAACTGGTGAAGAGTATCAGGTGACGGGTGGCGAGCCGATGCAATTTAACTGGTCGCCCGTCAACTGTCACCCGTCACGCCGCCCTTCCCCGCCCCAGACGTCCAGAAAAATCTCCATCGTGCCGCCGCAGACCATCCCCTCCTCGCTGGCCTCGTCGGCGGTGAGCGTGAAGCGGTGGAGCGCGGCGCGTCCCGTCCGCAGCGCCTCGCGCGCCTCGGCCCAGACCTCGGCCTCGACGCAGCCGCCGCCGACGGTGCCGGCCGTCGCGCCGCCCTCGAAGAAGAGCATCTTCGCGCCGCGCCGCTGCGGGGTTGAGCCGCGCGTGTGCGCGACCGTCGCCACGACCACGCGCTCGCCGCGCGCCGTCGCCCCCTCGATCATCCGGTAGAGTTCGAGCTTCTGGAAGGAAGACATGACAGGAACGCGTCGGGAAAGGGAAAGGGGTAAAGGTCTCAAACCCTTCCCCCTTCACCTTCCCCCTTTCCCCTTATGACTGTGGCGGCTGCGCCGGCGTCGGGGCGGGCTGGGGCGTGGCGGTCGCGTTCGCGTCGGTGGGCGACGTGCTGAGCGCGGGCGCGGCCTGCTGCTGTTGCTGCTGCGCCTGGTCGGCGGCGTCGACGCGCTGGCGCAGGCGCTCGACCTCGGCGTCGGCGGTCGAGACCGCGGTTTCGAGCCGCGTGCGGCTGGTGCCGAGCAGTTCGAGCTGCTTCCTGATGCGCGTGCGCTCGCGCTCCAACTGTTGCCCGATGGCGTCGCGGACGGCCGAGGGGTTGAGCGAGCCGGTGAGCGCCGAGCGGCGCTGGATGGAGTCGGGCTGCGACTCGTAGTCGATCTCGGCCAGCCGCTCCTGGAGCATGAACTCCTTGTCGGTGATCTCGCGCAGTTGACGGCGCAGCTCCTCGGCGCGCTGCTCGGCGCGCGTCAGGCGTTCGAGGTCGTACATTGCGCGCTGGTCGGCCTTCATCTGGTTGAGCTGACCCGAAAGCTGCTCGACCTGCGACGAGAGGTCGCGCACCGTGCCGTGCAGGCGGTCGTTCTCGGCCTGCACGGTCTGGTTCTGCCGCGCGCGGCCGGCCGTCGTGCGGCGCGGCGGTGGCGGCGACTGCTGCGGGTCGTCGGCGGTGCTGACGACGCTCGGCTCGTCCGGCAGCGCGGGGGCCGGGACGGGCTGCGCGCGCCGCGGCGTGGTCGCGCGGCGCGACGTGCGTTTGCGCTGCTGCGACTGCGCTTCGGGCAGCCACAGGATTCCTGCGGCCAGGACTGCCAGCGCCGCGCGGGCCAGGTTGTTCTTCATCACGCTCCTCCTTAAAAAGGCCGTGCGTCTGTTCGGATGCGCGCCGCACGCCTCAGGGTTTACACGCCCGAGAACGCGCCCGGTTCCGCCCCGCGCCGCCGCGCCTCACGCCGACTGAATCTTGAAGCTGATGTCGACGGCGCGCGCCGAGTGCGTGAGCGCGCCGATGCTGACGAGGTCGACGCCCGCCTCGGCGTAGGCGCGGACGTTCTCCAGCGTGATGCCGCCGGAGGATTCGAGCAGGACGCCGGGCTTGAGCGCGCGCGCGACCTCGACCAGGCGGCGCGTCTCCTCCGGCGTCTGGTTGTCGAGGAGCAGGATGTCCGCGCCCGCCTCGACGGCGTCGCGCAGGTCGCGCTCGCGCGAGACCTCAACCTCGATCTTGTGCAGGTGGCCGACCGCCTTGAGCGCGCGCCCGACGGCCGTCGCCACGCCGCCCGCGAGCGCGATGTGGTTGTCCTTGATGAGCACGCCGTCGTCGAGCCCGAAGCGGTGGTTGCGCCCGCCGCCGGTCGTCACCGCGTACTTCTCAAGCATCCGCAGCCCCGGCGTCGTCTTCCGCGTGTCGACGATCTGCGCCCGCGTCCCCTCGACGGCCTGGACGAACCGGCGCGTCATCGTCGCGATGCCTGAGAGCCGCTGCATCAGGTTGAGCGCGAGCCGCTCGCCCGCCAGCAGCACGTCTGCGAAGCCGGTGGTGCGGGCGATGACCTTGCCCGCCTCGACCTCGTCGCCGTCGGCGACGAACGCCTCTATCTGCTGCTGCGAGTCGAGCGTGGAGAAGACGGCCTCGGCGGCTTCGAGCCCGCAGACGACCATCGCCTCCTTGGCGATGAAGCGCCCCTTGGCGCTCTGGCTGCGCATCACGGTCGACTGCGTCGTGATGTCGCCGCGGCCGATGTCTTCATTCAGGAACGCGCCGATCTGCGAGAACAGCGCCCCCTCGTCGAGCCAGCTCATTCGCCCAGTGCCTCCAGCATCTCGCCCAATGCCCTGATTCGTTGCCCCAACTCCGCGCCGCGCCGCCTCAGCTCTTCAACCTTCTCCGCGGGCGCGCGCCCGACGAACTGCGGGTTGGAGAGCTGCCCCTCGACCTTCTGCAGCTCCTTCTCCTGCTTCTCGCGCTCGCGCGCGATGCGCGCGCGCTCCTGCTCGAAGTCGATCAAGCCTTCGAGCGGCACGGCCACCTCGGCCCCGCCCGCCAGCACCGCCCGCGCCGACGCGCGCGGCACGTCCGCCAGCGAGTCCCTGACGGCGACGTCGCCCGCACGCGTGAGCCGCTTGATCTGCGGGAGGCTGGCGCTGAAAAGCTCCCCGAGCCCGTCGCCCCCCGCGCCGATGACGAGCCGCACCTCCTCCGAGGGCTTCACGCTCAGCTCCGTCCGTATGTTGCGCACGCGCGAGACCAGCTCGATGACCGAGCGCATCTCGGATTCGGCGCGCTCGTCTATCAAAGACTCTTCGGCGCGCGGGAACTCGGCGAGCATGACGGTCGGCGTCACGTCGGCCGCGCGGTAGGCCGCGTGCAGCGAGTCCGACCCCA